>JAZGEB010000031.1:0-2353 GCA_036478515.1 Parvularculaceae bacterium
CCGATGATTGAAAAGTAATCCCCGTCAATATGAGAGAATAACCGACTGCCATGAGCTTCTAACATATAAGCCCCAACCGTGGCCAAAACATCTGGTCCCGCGGCCTCAAGGTAAGCGCTGATTTGGGCACTGGTAAAGCTCCGCATAGTCAAAGCCGGCGCGGTGACATAGTCAAAAACCGCAACGCCTTCTTCATAGACCACAAGTCCAGTATGCAAATGATGGGTCTTGCCCGCAAACAACATTAAGCGCTGATGCGCTTCATCGCGACTTGTCGGCTTATCAAACCCTTGACCCTCAAGGCCCAGAATTTGGTCTGCGCCGATAACAAGCCCCGGCCTTGTTGAGCTGATTTTTTTGGCTTTGGCATGGGCCAGCGCCAAGGCTGTTTGGTTCAGCGATTGACCCGCGCCCGCCGCTTCTTGCTTGAGGGCATGCTCATCGACGTCGCTGGCAATTTGCTCAAACACAAAACCAGCGTCGCGCAATATCATCGCCCGGCCAGCGCTGGCAGAAGCCAAGATCAGCGGCTTATTCATAACCGCTTTTTCTGGCCGAAAGCCGCGAGATGATATTGGCGGCGGTTTCCTCAACCGAGCGGCGGCTGACATCAATGATCGGCCAGCCATTTTTGGCAAAATATCGTTTGGCCTTGATGATTTCCTGTTTAATCAGATCGGCATCCGCGTAATTCATGTCGCCATCTGCGTTAATATTTTTCAGCCGTGTACTGCGAATTTGTTGCAACCGGTCTGGCGTTGCGGTCAAGCCAACCACTAATGGGTGTTGGAGCTTGGCCAATTCTGGCGGAAAGTCTTGGGTTGGTACGAGCGGGACATTCGCCGCTTTAATGCCGCGATTGGCCAAATACATGCAAGTTGGGGTTTTCGAGGTTCGGCTGACCCCGACCAACACCACATCTGCGCCTTCCAAATCCCAAGCCATCTGCCCATCATCATGCGCAAGGGTGTAATCTAACGCAGCGATGCGGCGGAAATAATCATCATCCAATTTGTGTTGCGCACCAGAACGCATCGTTTGTTGAACCCCAAGATAGTCCGTAAAGGCATTTAACATCGGGTCGAGTACCGAGATCGCCGGGACTTGCAATTCAGCACATTTCACTTCGAGGTGACGACGCAGCCCCGGATCGACAATTGTGTACATGACCAAACCCGGCGAGCCTTCAATCCGGGCCAGCACTTCGTTCATTTTCTTTGGCGAGTTCACCGATGAAGCAACATGTTCCAAGGGCAGAGCGACCTCAAACCGCGCCGCTGTTGCTTTCAAAATGGCGCTCAATGTTTCACCGGTAGAGTCGGAAATCATATGAACATGAAAATAACTCGCCGAGCTTAGGTTTGGCGCGGCGGTGTTTTGGTGCGATTGCGTCATTACCGGTCTTGCCTTGGATCATTATTGTTTAACCATTGGATTGTGAATTCACTGGGGATAAGACCACCTTCTTCTGCTCTTGCTCGGCGCGGCGGATCAGCAATAACACACCGCAAATTGACGATGTGGAATAGATGCGTTTTTTGTCTCAGTTTTGGGCCAGTTATCATTGGTGGTTTTCTCCCAGAACAGGTTTACCCCAGTCCCGTGGAATTGTGAATAAGCCATACTGCTGATGAGGCGGCATGTTCGGTCAATCTCAAATAGGGCTTTGGTTCTACCCCGGTCATCCCGGCGGATATCAACGACTATATGGACCCATCGAATGGGGAAAGTTTGGGGAGCCGGTGTTAATCTCTCAAGCCAACGAAACTTATGCACCTTTTCCACAGGCTTATTACTCTTATTAGTTTATCTTTTCGAGAATGTGTGTGGTAGGTCCTGAGGTAAGTCTAAAATACATTTCCATTCCATAAGAGCCCCCCATGTCAAAAGATAATTGTTTCCTCGATACCTTGTCCGGGAAAGTCAGGTCGACACCGCCAATTTGGTTTATGCGCCAAGCAGGAAGGCATTTACCAGAGTATCGACAGCTTAGGGCAAAAGCGGGTTCGTTTACAGATCTGTGTTATAATCCAGAATTTGCAGCAGAAGTAACCATGCAACCGGTTCGTCGGTATGACTTGGATGCGGCGATTTTATTTGCTGATATCTTGTTGGTGCCCGATGCAATGGGACTGGATTTAAGTTTCCTGTCCGGAGAAGGGCCAAAGCTCAGCCCAGTTGTTACCGCTGAAAATATTGGCGATTTACGAACAGATACCATCATCGACTATTTAGCGCCGGTGTTTGAAACTGTTGCTCGGGTTAAAAGCCAATTAGATCCGGGCAAGGCTTTGATCGGCTTTGCTGGTGCGCCTTGGACAGTAGCGACTTACATGTTGGCCGGCAAAGGGAC
>JAZGEB010000032.1:0-5543 GCA_036478515.1 Parvularculaceae bacterium
CGCGAGCAGCGGGGCCGAAGGCCAGTGCAATCATGGCCAAAGTGATCGCCAAAAACCCGGCAGCATTGCCGACATGGACCCCGACATCGGTACCGGTGACAGCGCAAATCACGCCAACCGAGGAGGGCTAAGCGATGGCATTAGTGCTCCCAGAGCGACGGTTTGGATTTCGGCGCAGTTTGAACTCTCTCAACTGGACGTTGATTTTTTTACTTTCCTTGATCGCGCTGGTCGGCGTAGCGACGCTTTATTCTGTGGCTGAGGGCAGTTGGTCACCCTGGGCGGGCAAGCATGCGATCCGCTATGCTCTGGCTTTAGGGGTGCTGATGATAATCGGCATTGTGCCCTTGCGTGTTTGGTTGCAATTATCCTATCCGGCTTATTTTTTCTCCCTGTTCTTATTAATTTTGGTTCCGTTTATCGGTGAGATCAATATGGGCGCCCAGCGCTGGCTCATGATCGGGCCGATCCAGGTACAACCTTCTGAATTGATGAAAATTTCTTTGGTGATGGCGTTAGCGCGGTATTATCATGGGCTCGAATTTAAGAAAGTTTCAAATCCGATTTTCTTTTTGCTCCCCATAGTGATGGTCATTTTGCCAGTTGGTTTAGTATTTCAACAGCCTGACCTTGGTACCTCGCTCTTACTTCTGGCGACTGGTTTTACCATCATTCTACTCGCGGGTCTCAGTTGGCGGGTGACGATTTTGGGCGGTATTTTCGCATTTATTGGCGCGATCACGGCGATCCAAATGGGCTTTTTAAAGCAATATCAAATTAATCGACTGACTGCCTTCATGAACCCGGAAAATGATCCGCTTGGCACTGGCTATCATTTGTTACAATCGAAAATTGCCCTTGGCTCTGGCGGCGTTGTCGGCAAGGGCTTTATGGAGGGGACGCAAAGCCAGTTGAAATTCTTGCCCGAAATGCACACGGATTTTATCTTCACGATTTTTGGCGAAGAGTTTGGTTTAATCGGCGCGGTTGGCCTGCTCGCGTTATATTTTTCGGTGTTTATCGTCTCAACCAATATTGCCGTGCGCGCGCGGTCCCATTATGGCCGCTTGCTGACCATGGGCATTGCCATGACGTTCGTTATGTATGTGCTGATCAATACCGGGATGGTGATGGGGTTGGCCCCGGTTGTTGGCGTGCCCCTGCCACTGGTGTCGAATGGCGGCACGGTGATGTTTGCGGTGATGGCGGGTTTTGGATTGGTCCAAAGCACCTGGATTTGCCGCGATCAAGATACGCTGCGCACCACCACCGGGTTGAATTAGACTTTATTGCCTCACGATGCGTAACATCTCCGGCGGGGCGGGTTAACGCCCGAGCGCGCAGTCGCACGCTTTTAGTGTTGAATATGGTAAGATGACACGTCATTTCCGCCGCCGTCTTGTGTCTTGTGTCTATGCGCTGGCAATAATCGCTTCGAGCGCAAATGCGGTTTCATCGATGGTTGCGGGCAGAGCCTCTAGAAGAACTGCGAGCTGATCAGCATCCTTATTTTTGCAAGCAACTTCAACCAACCGAGCTTGTTCAGCCAGCGCGGTAGCGCCGAGATTACCGGCAGAGCCTTTTAGGGCATGGGCAGATTTTGCGACTTCATCATAATTCATCGACTGCGCGTGATTGCCAAGGTCATTTAAAATTTCTGCATTGGAATTTTTGAAGGCGGTCAGGATTGCCATCGCCGTCTCAGCGCCAGCGCTTTGCGCGAGCATCATCATCTGCTCGGCTTCAACCAGCATATTTGGTTGCTCAATATTTTCGGCGCTAACTAACATGCGCGATTTCACCCTTTGTCTCTTTATTCCCGTCTAGCGACCCATCTATACGTGGCTTACACCAAATCGGGAATCCCCCTATTCACAAGGCCATAATCTGCTAATAATTGTAAAAATTTTGATAACAATATGAAAATAAAGTCTTAAGAGGGATTAGGGATAAATGGCATCTTCAAATGCAGTGGCAGCTACCGCACAATGGTCATCCAAATCGGCATTCATTTTGGCGGCGGTTGGATCTGCCGTAGGCCTCGGAAATCTATGGCGTTTTCCGTATGTCGCCGGTGAAAATGGTGGCGGGGCTTTCGTTGTTTTTTACATCATTTGTGTGTTGTTAATCGGTTTGCCGGTGTTAACGGCGGAGTTGTTTATCGGTCGGCGGGGCAAGATGTCAGCTGTTGGCAGTGTGGTTAAAATTGCCCGTTCTGAGGGCAAATCGAGCCTTTGGTCGTTGCAATCCTGGTTTGGCATGATTGGCTCGTTCATTATTTTGACCTTTTATTCGGTGATTGCCGGCTGGGTTCTGGCCTATGCGATCATGATCGGGTCGAGTCTGGTCAGCACTATTGGCGAACATGGCCTGTTGGCGGGGGCTTTCGCGGGTGAAACATCCGCTGAGATCGATGCTAAACTCGGTGACCTTCTGTCTAATCCGACTAGGATGATTATCTATCACGCGATCTTCATCATCCTGACTGTCGCCATTGTTGCCCGTGGGATAAAAGGCGGGATTGAAAAGGCCGTGACGATCCTGATGCCGGCATTTTTCGTGATGCTCCTGATCCTTGTCGGGTTTGCTATAGTTTCCGGTGATTTTGCCAAGGGAGCGAATTTTCTCTTTGGATTTCGTCTTGATGACACGATCGGTCCTGATGGGGCTGTATTGACCAGAGGCTTTATGAGCGGATTGAAGGATGGCTCCGTCGTCTCGGCTGCGCTCGGGCAAGCGTTTTTCTCGATTGGTCTTGGTTCGGCTCTGATGCTGACCTACGGCGCCTATATGTCGCGCGATCAGGACATTCCTTCCTCGACCGCCTTAATCGGCGTATCGGATACCGCTGTTGGAATTCTCGCTGGTATCGCGATTTTCCCGATTGTCTTTCAGGTCGGCCTTGACCCGGCCTCCGGCCCAACACTGATGTTTCAGACTTTACCAAAAGCCTTTCAGGGTATGCCTGCAGGGGCGCTGTTCGGATTGATGTTCTTTGTGCTGGCCTTTTTCGCAGCAATCACCTCGTCAATTGCCTTGCTTGAAACGTCAACTTCATGGTTTGAGGAACAGGCGCCGGGCCGCCAACAAACAAAGATTGCAGTGATTCTTGGTCTGGTCGTCTTTGTAATCGGCGTTGCCAATGCGTTGTCGCAACTGCCGACGGAAAATGACGTGTTTTTCAACACGTGGCGGCCTTGGGGTAATATTCCGTTATTTCAAAATGGCGATGGTACCGCCATGGAATTGCTTAGTTTCCTCAGCGCGACAACTGATTTGATCCTCCCGATTGCCGGCTTTATCACTGCTATTTTTGCTGGCTGGGTGGTCTCGAAAGGTGTTTCCAAAGAAGAGATCGGCTTTAAATCAGATGGTTGGTATAAACGCTGGTTGTTCGCGATCCGCTATATCTGTCCGATAGCGATCGGTGCAGTGATTTTATATAGCATGGTTATAGCGCCATACTTTTTAAACTAGCTTCTTGATCCGCTGGGTCTGCCCGATCGCAGTGGTCTTGGTGCTGTTTTTCGGCGTTCGCGCGGGCTGAGGGTTTTGTTAGATATCTAGCAAAGCTTTCGTTGCTTTTTCGATATTCGGTTGGCGCATTAAGCTCTCCCCGACTAAAAAACTGCGAATATTGCTCTTCGCCAGCCGGGTTAAATCTGCCGGGCTGGTGATGCCGCTTTCGCTAATCACCAAGTGATCTGGCGGACATAATTTGGCCAATCGTTCGGAGATACCAAGGTCGGTTTCGAAATTGTTGAGATCGCGATTATTGATCCCGATCAAAGTTGATTTGAGCGCCAGAGCGCGTTCAAGTTCAGCTTCATTATGGGTCTCAATCAAGACATCAAGTTCAAATGAGCGGGCGACATCTTCCAGTTCTGCGGCTTGCGCATCTGACAGGCAAGCCATGATCAGGAGAATACAATCAGCATTCCATGCCCGCGCTTCATAGACCTGATAGGGGTCAATCATGAAATCTTTTCGCAAGACCGGTAACTCGGTTGCGGCTCGGGCTTGTTTCAAATAATCCGCATGCCCCTGAAAGCTCGGGCCGTCAGTTAGGACTGACAAACAGGTTGCGCCACCTTTTTCATAATCCTTGGCAATATTAGCGGGATAAAATTGCGGTCGTATCAAGCCTTTTGAGGGGCTGGCTTTTTTAACCTCTGCGATCAGGGCATAAGCAGTGCTTGCTTTTGCGCGTAACTTATCAGCAAAGCCGCGGACCGGGTCGGCCCCAATCGCGTGTTGTTCCAGTTCATTTAAGCCGACATGTTTTTTGGCCCGCTTGATTTCGTCTTTTTTGTAAAAAATAATCTCGTCAAGAATGGTCATGAATTTGTCTTTGTGATGAGCGCTTCAAGTTTGGCCCGCGCCGCGCCGCTATCAATCGCCTTTGCGGCTCGGGCAACAGCTGATTTTTTATCACTTTCCTGGCCGACAATGAGCAAGCCCGCGGCGGCATTTAGCAGGACTATATCGCGATAGGCGTTTTGCTCGCCGCAAAGCAAGGCTCGAAATGCGGTTGCATTGGTGCGCACGTCGCCGCCGGTAAGGGCCTCAGCTGCGCATTCCGCTAGGCCAAAATCTGCCGGCGAGACATCAAACTCGGTGATTTTCCCGTTGACCAAAGCGGCGACATGGCTCGGGCCGGTCAGGGTCAATTCATCCAACCCATCTGAACCATGCACGACCCAGGCCCCTGTTGCGCCGAGGGTGTGAAGCGTTTGGGCTAAGACCCGGCACAGGCTTTGGTTATAGACCCCGAGCAATTGAAACGCAGCACCTGCCGGATTGGTCAGGGGGCCGAGGACATTAAAAATCGTCCGTACCCCCATTTTTGCCCTGATCGGAGCGACATGGCGCATCGCTGGATGGTGGCGCTGGGCAAACAAAAAGGCGATGCCAATCTCGTCTAAAGCAGATTGGATGACCGGCATATCAGCGTGTAAATTGACCCCAAGCTCGCTTAAAATATCAGACGAACCAGACGCTGAGCTGACTGCCTTATTGCCATGCTTGGCAACCGGTACGTCGCATCCGGCGAGGACGAAGGCGACGGCGGTTGAAATATTCCAGGTTTTTGCCCCGTCGCCGCCGGTGCCGCAAGTGTCGATGGCGCCGGGCGGGCCTTGAAAGCGCGTAGAGTGGTCGCGCATGGCTTGGGCTGCTACTGATATTTCTACTGCGGTTTCGCCGCGATTTTTTAACGCCAACAGGAAAGTGGCGACTTCATCTTCGTCGGCGGTGCCGGACAAGAGCAAATCCATCGCTGCGCGCATTTGCTCTGTGGTGAGGGGTATTTCCGGGTGGCTTTCAATCTGGTCGATTTGGGGGCGCAAAGAAACAGTCATGCGGCTTGGCCGAGGGGGATTGTCATGCGGAGAAAGTTTTTCAAAATCACCTCGCCAAAATCAGAGGCAATGCTTTCGGGGTGAAACTGGACGCCATAAATTGGCAGGTCGCGGATTTTAAGCGCCATGATCTCCTGATCATCGGCTGCGCGCGCTAAGGCTTGCACTTTTTCGGGGATGGTT
>JAZGEB010000033.1:0-13741 GCA_036478515.1 Parvularculaceae bacterium
CGGGGATTGCTCATGTATTTTGCGCAACTCCTGATCAGAGCACAGAGCCAGACCGCGGCGCAATCTTAATTGGTTGAGGCTTGAACCTTCGCGGACTAAAATTGAAAATGTCTTAGGGCTGATCTCGGCATAGAGTGGGCCGTGATAGCCAGCCGGCGCGCGCTCGAAAGCGGTGGCACCATCAGTTACCATACGGACAAAAACATCAATTCGACCGGTGGAACTTTTGGGGTTAGCCATGCCGGAAATATCGTCTGGTAGAGCAAGGCCTTCGCGTAAGGGGACCAGGTAGACGCAGCCCTTTTCGAGCACCGCACCGCTGCCGGTCAAATCAAGCTCATGCATGGTCAACCCAGCGTTGAGCCGGTCGGCAACATTGACGCCAGCACCGGGAAGAAACGAGGCCCGGATCCGCCAGGCTTTGCTTCCAAGGGTGAGATCGAGGCTTGCGGGTTGTATTTGGCGCTCGCCCAACGGGGCACCAAGTATCAGTTCACCTGCAGCAATGGCGGCGCTGAGCGCTGAAGCGGGAAGAACGCCGGTTTGGTTCATAGTCTGTTTCATCTCTTCTATCATTAGTGACCCTGACGGTCTTGGCAGTCGTCTCATCATCTTTGTGGAACCATGCGGGCTACGGGCCGGCTTTCAGGTCGGATGAATTTGACCTTTATGTGCCGAGTCGCATCATCAACATCTCTGGTATAAAAGATTTTTGTCTCATGAAGTCCATTTTTTACCTATAAATCAGCTGCGGCCATAACCAGGCTGGGGCATAGGATACAGCCCACGCGCGAGCTTTAGGGAGCGTGACTACTTGTAGGCGACAGACATCAGTAACAATATCAGCGCGGAAAAATGCTGCGCGGCTTACGTCAACCACCCCGCCTCATAAACATCTCGCGGAACAGGCGAGTTTGCGTTGGGGCGTAACACTTGGGCATGTAGAATTGCCCGACGGGATAAAAGATATTGATGATCTATGAGTAGATATTAAAGACAGCCCCAATCAGGTATGATAACAGTCAAAGCTCAATTTGAAGTCGTTATTTGTAATGGCCCCAAAAATAGGGCCAATCGTATCGGGGAGTGCGCGGTGTTGCGCCAGATTACAATGAAATATGAGTTAGAGACGCGCGGGATAAAGGTTGAAGTTAAACCAAATTATCTTGAGGAGCAATCGGAACCAATTGAGGACCATTATGTTTGGTCCTATACGGTTCGGATTGACAATAATTCTGATGAAGTTGTAAAGCTCCGTACGCGGCATTGGAAGATTACAAATGCCAAGGGGCAAACTGAAGAAATACGGGGTGAAGGTGTGGTTGGTGAGCAGCCGGAGCTGAAACCGGGCGAGGGATTTGAATATACCTCTGGCGCTCCGCTCACGACACCGTCTGGTTTTATGGTTGGCGCTTATGGGGTCGTGACTTCTTCTGGAGAAGAATTTGAGATCGGAATACCAGCATTTTCACTCGACAGCCCGCATGATTTTCAAAGATTGCACTGAATAGTCATTTAAGAGTGGGGTGTTAGTGCTGAGCTGATTTTTTGTTTAGGGCGATATCAATCACATCGAGGAGTTCGTCATCGCCAAAAGGTTTGAAAAGAATCCCAATCGCCCCGAGCATATCAGCCCTGGTCGTGACCGCTTCCAAAGTTCTACCCGGACCGCCCCCAGAGACAATCACGAATGGAATTGTGACGCCATCGCTGCGTAGTTTTGCAAACAGGTCGAGGCCATCATCATTACCGAGCCAAACATCGCAAATCGCGCAATCAATTTTTGATGTGGCTAGTATTTTTTTTGCTGACGGAGCATCACACGCGGTTTGTGTTGTGTGGCCCGCATTGTCCAAAACAAATGAGATCGCCATTGCCATGGCCGCTTCATCTTCAATAATCAAAATTTCAGCCATGGGGCGTTCCTTCGAGATTTTTTTGTGGCTTTTGCTTTGCTGTTTGTTCTTGGTGTAAAGGAATGTGCACATAGAAGGATGTGCCAACCCCGAGGGTACTGTCAACGCTGATTACCCCTTGCCACTCGGAAACAAGTCCTCGGACCATTGGTAGGCCAAGGCCGGTGCCAGAGCCAACTGGCTTGGTGGTGAAAAAGGGTTCAAAAATTCGCTTTTGGGTTTCGTCGTCCATGCCGCTGCCTCGATCTGTGACGGTTATTATTGCGCATGGCGTTGGTATATCGCGATGGCGACCAAGCCCAAGAGTGATATCAATCTGGCCGCGGTCGTCTTGCGCGGCTGCGGCATTTATCAACAAGTTCATAATAACTTGTTGCAAGCCGGTAGCATCAATCAGGCATGTCATCTGGTCATCTGGCACAGATAATTTATAGGACAATCCGCGCGGAGCGATTTCTGAGGCATAGGTGACGAGCTCCGTGAGCAAGATACCCAGATTTTGGGGTGAAGGCTTGTCCGGTTCACCTCTGGTCATTTTCAAAGTCTTGCGCAAAATATCACCGGCTTTGAGCACCGCTTCATCAATCACTTTGAGATGCGTTTCGCGACTTGGGCTGTCAGGATTTTGCACCAAAGCTCTGGCATAAACACCAGCTGGGTGTAGCAAATTTGATAATTCATGGGCCAGGCCGCCAGCGAAACGATTGATGGCTTCAATTTTTTGGGTTTCAGCTAATCGCTGGGCATACATGTCTTTTTCACGTTGTAAGTGGTATCGTTCGGTGCGATCCATGGCGACAATCAAAACCTGCTCGATCCTTCCCTCATTGTCGGTGAGGGGGTTGACCGAAAGCAGCCAATCGCTGGGGGCAAATTCTCCCTCCTCAACCAACACCCGTTGACCTTCAACACTCAGGCCGGTCTCGCACACTTTTTGGACCAGTGTTTTTACACTTTGCAAGGAGAGACAGCCGGGAATTTCATCAGCGGCTTTACCGATTATATCGGATGGTCTTCGCTTCAATTTTCGCGGGAGAAAATCATTCGTATATTGAATAGTGCCTTGTACGTCTTGCAACAAGACCATCATCGGGATGGCGTTAAGGACAATGTTGCGTAGGTGTTCATTGGCAACAATTTTTTGGTGTGCTTTGACGGTTTCGGTCCGGTCACGCAGCACTAAGATCATTCGGTCATTTTCTAGGGCTGTTGCGGTAGCATCAAAAAATCTCTTTTCCCCGGGCGACAATTCCCACCTGACGATACCTTGCCAGTGGTCTGTTTTTGCTAAAGCTTCTTCCCAAACCGCGATACGTCTTGCCCGTAAGCCTTGGCTGCAATTATCCAAGTCCCACCAAATTTTATTGATCAGGTCGTCCTTGGTTGCGCCACCAAGAAAAGCGATCGCGCTTTGCGAGCAATATAAGATGACCCCGGCTTTATCAGCAATCATATAAGCGACGCTGGCTTTGTCGATCGCACTCAATAGGTCGTTTTGTGTAACCGCTTTGTCGAGGCTGCCTTGTTTGCGACGCGCTTCATATAACAGCGCACTGGCGATAATGGCGACGACACAAATGAGGATGATGGTGATCTGGACGCTAATATTTGAAAAAGGATGAAGCGAAAATGGGTCGGCTCGATTGCTGAAAAAAACCGTTGCTGTCAGCGCTATGACGAGGGGAAAGAGAAAGTAGAACTGATCGAAAAAGCGATTTTGACGGATCACCATCCAAACTGCTGGTATCACCAAGGCAAGATAGATATTGATGCCGACAAATCGCTCAATAATGACGGCGCTGAATAATAATAGGAGAGCAGCTAGGAGTGGCAAAGAGGCCGCCTTGATGCCTTTGAAGAGGCTGCGTTGAATACTGGCAAATTCTTCCCGGCTCCGGGGCCGCGCAAACAAAGCAACCAGATAAGCAATTGGAGCAGCCAAAGCGGTTCCCAAAGCACTGGCCAAAGCGAAAGAGACAAATTGCGGGAACAGGCTGTGGCTAATATCTGCGGCCAGATAGATTAAAAATAAGAAAAATGTTTGGATTATCGCAATCGCCGCCGCCCCGATGACGATCAGCCTGGTAAGATATTGCCCGGGATAGACATCAATATTGAGCAGGGTGTAGCGCCGCATATAAATCGCGAAATAGGCCGGTGGAAGCGTATTTATGAGGACATTGAGAATAAGTATTAGCGCCGAGCTGTGGATATTGAAAAAGTGCAGCCACAAGGCATCGGCCAGAATCATCGGCACCAACATCGACAATCGCCCGCCAAGCAAAATGCCAAACACCATGCCAACCGCTGGCAGCCACACAGCCAAGGGTGCTGGGAAGAGTTGATCGGTTTCAGGGGCGAGGACGACGCCTTCCAAGGCGAGCATTTTGGTCCACAGGTAAAATAGAAAAACTGCGATATATCGAAGAATATCGCCGCTCACGGTCGATTTATACGGCCGTGGTTTTTCAGATGTTAGCGGTGGGTCGACCAATGTCATATCGGGCTTCCTATGATCGAAGCAGTAGACTTATTTATCATGTAAAGCATTGGTCATTCTGTCGAGGGCGAGAGATAGCCGGTCGAGGTCGTCATCACTTAAACATTCCAGCACTTGGGCGGCCTGACGTGCTGGATCATTGTCTAAACTCGCGCGGCCCAGATCCGTGAGGTCAAATACTTTTGCCCGCGAATCATGCGGGCTTTGCCTGGAGGTAATCAGCCCGCGATTGATCAGCACTTTTGCCGTGCGCGAGGCTGGGCCGGACGTGACCCCCAAAAATTTGGCTAACCCCACTACATTTCTAGTTTGCTGACCGGCTCGGCGCATATAGCGAAGCGCTGCCCAATGCACTTGCAGCAGACCTTCTTTGGTATGTTCGTGGGGATAAATGCTGCGTGATACCTGCTCCATGGTCAAAATGATGCCACGGGCTTTGCGTAAGCGAAGCGGGGTATCAGGGTTCGATCCTTCAGGCATGCTTGTTTCAACCTCTAATAAGTGTAAACTCATCCAATGCGCAACTTACAGGGGCAAGCGGCTGTGCTATGTTTAGGTTACAAAAAAACATAGCCAGTGGCAACATTAATTGTTGACGAACGCCATGTGATTTTATATTTACTTGCTAGTAGCAGTCACCCCAAGCCGATTCTCTCCCCCTGGCGCAAGGATGGCTCTTACAAAAACCCGGTGTTGCGTATTCGGGTCTAGTTTGGGGTTGGGTGCTTTTGCGTATTTTGAGCACTCCCCCAGACGATCAGAAATTGTGAACGTCCGTCAGCTCTCTCTCCCCCTGCTGGCGGGAATAGGAAGCCGGCCTTGAGTACAGGTCGGCTTCTGACTTTGGCGGCCTATGTATCAAGCGCCGTTTTGGGAGTATCCCTATCAACCAAGCTTCCTGGCGGCGCGTTCGGCGAATCGATTGGGCCGCAGCATGGCTTGAATATCGGCTTCGACCGGGGCTGGCGTCCCCGCAATTTGTGCCGCGATCATCGCTGCCAATAAGGGCGCGGTGACCAATCCGCGTGAGCCCAGTCCACTTAGAATATAATCACCATTATCGAGCTGCCCAGCAACCGGGTGCTGGTCTGGGGTGACGCAGCGAAACGCTGCCCGGGGCTGGCTGGCGGCTAAATCCAAATCGGCCATACTCGGCAAGATCTGGATCAATTGCGCGAGATTTACCGTCGATCGCGCCTGACTTGGAGCCGGGCGGGGTGTTGCCTTAGCCTCGCGATCAAAAGTCGCCCCAAACACCAGACCGCCAGCCGGGGCGGGCCCAAGATACCCGCCAAGGATCATCGCGCATGTGGGGGCAGGGGCGCTTGGCAGATAATCCACCTGACCCAAATTCGGTGCCAAGCTGCCCGCTGGTGAGATGAGATCAACGCCTTGCAATGAATTTGCGTGGAGGGTCACAAGACTTCTGGGAGGACTTTTCAGTGTGGTTTGTCCGGCCGCGGCTTGCGCCAGATGCGTGGTGTAGCGGACCGGATCAATCATTCCGCCTTGGGCAAACCACAAATGCGGGTAGGGCGGATCAATCGCAATTTCGAGACCAGCAAGTCGTGAGGCTTCTTGTGTTGTAACCAGAGACAAATGCGTTTGCGGGAAAAATTTTGCTTTTGCCAAGCGCTCGGCCCGCGCCGCTGAAGCGGCATCGGTAGATAATTGCAAGACCCCGCAGGCGCGAAACCACCCCAAATTTTCCGCGTCAATTTGTGCCAGCAGATGCAACGTATAAAGATAGGCGGCGCGATAAAACCGGGCTGCCGGGGTCACGTCCAAATCAAGCCGCGGCATGATCAGCCCTGCCGGATTGCCTGACGCTTCTGCCGCTAGTCCCGCCGGGTCATCAATTATGGCTGGCACACCGAGCCGGGCTAAATGCCATGCGAGGCTGGCGCCAGCAATGCCGCCGCCTTTGATGATGGTGGTTTTTCCCGGGCCATGTTTGCGATCAGGACGCTTTGCTAGTGGAGCGGCTAAATTACCGGTGAGCATATCGCGTTTGCGGCCAAAGCCGGGGCGCTTGGCTAAGGTGAAGCCCGCTTTTTCCAAGCCATCGCGCACTTGCCTTGCAACGGTAAAAGTGGCGACGGTCGCCCCTGGAGCACTGATTTTTGCGATCCCGGCCATCACGGTCTCGCGCCACATATCCGGGTTTTGCGCGGGTGAAAATCCATCGAGAAACCACGCGTCAATCGGTCCCGTGGCTTGGGTTATGGCGGGCGAGACATCGCCAAATACAAGGGTCAGGGTGATGGTTGGTGTCAGCGCTAGCAGATGCATGCCCTTGGTCAGCGGTGGATAGATGGCCGCTAACCGCGCCGCATGAGGTGCGAGGTCGGGCCATTGCTTGGCTATATTTTGCACACTCGCCGCGAAATCAACCGGGGACAAAGGAAACCCCTCGACCGACCAGATATGCAAATGGTTGCCCGGTGCTGCGGTCGTTTGCCATGCTTGCATCACCGCCATGATATTGAGACCAGTCCCAAAGCCCAATTCGCCAATGCTAAAATGCGCTTGGTCTAAAGCCGCAAAGCGCTGGGGCAGTTGATTGCCATTGAGATAGACATGTTGCGCTTCTTCATACCCGCCAAGGTCAGAAAAATAGACATCGCCAAATTGTGCGGAAGTCAGACCCGGCGCTGATTTGTTGGCCGCCGGTCTGATCAGATCGGCGGGTATAAGCGGGACATAGTCTTTTTCCGTCACCTAGAGTAATCCCGAGGTTAAATGTTTCACCAGCGCTTATATATTTAAGTCAGGCACGGCCAGATCAGTCAATAACAGATCCAGAATACCTCGGAAATGCTCCAGAAATGGCCTAGCTGGTCAACAGGTCGAGCACTGTGGTGGATGCATAACCATCCGCAGGCAGACCATTATCTTTTTGCCACTTTTTCAGAGCCTTGCGTGTGCCGGCGCCAATCACGCCATCAATCGGACCGGGGTCATATCCCTTTTGCGTGAGGGCGGTTTGCAAGGCTTTGCGCTGGGTGAATGAAAGCGCTTTGTCGGCCCGGGGCCATGGCTTTTTGAGCGGCTTAGCCCGTCCCGCAATCTTGTCACTTAAAAGGCCAATGCCGAGGGCGTATGAGGTTGAATTATTATATTTTAAGATCGCCCGGAAATTGTCGAAAATCATGAAAGCCGGGCCATTGGCACCAGCTGGGACAATGACAGCGGCTTGAGCATTGGGATCATATTTGTCCATCAGCGCGCCAAGATGCGCATCAACCACCCCAAGGCTCGCCCATTGAGCGACCGTGCGGCGCTTGGTCCGATCAGCGATGTCATAATCAAAGCCTTTGGGTAGCGTGACTTCCATGCCCCAGATGGTGTTGCCAATATAACCTGACCGAGACAGATAGTTCGCGGTTGAGGCGAACACATCATCCAGATTGGACCATAGATTTCGGTTCCCATCCTGGTCCTGATCAATCGCATAATCGAGATAGGTGGTTGGGATGAATTGGGTTTGACCCATCGCCCCGGCCCATGAGCCTTTGAGCTGACTTCGCTTGGCATAGCCGCGCTCGATAATTTTCAGCGCTGCCAGTAATTGGGCACGGCCATAATCTGTCCGCCGACCTTGATAAGCAAAAGTAGACAACACCGAGAGGACATCATAATCACCAAGCAGTTTACCGTAAGAGCTTTCCAAACCCCAGATCGCGACAATGACTTCCTTGTCGACGCCATAAGTTTGTTCGATTTTGTCGAGCAAGGCTAGATTGGCGGCTGCGTTGGTTTGGCCATTACTGACCCGGTTAGTGGAAACGGCGCCATCGAGATAATCCCAGATCGAGCGCGAATGTTCGGGCTGGTTATTGTTGAGTTCTTGGACCCGCGTGATCAACGTAACTGTCGCCATTTCGCGATCATAGACAAAGGGGGAGATCCCGGCTTTGACCGCCTTGGCTTTAAAATCGCTGCGCCACTGCTCGAACGTCGGCTGTTTGGCGACGTCAGGCATCGCTGTTTCAGCCAGCGCTGGCATCGTTGATAAAGCAAACAAGCTACTCAGCAATAAGATCGGCTCGCGTAATAATGAAAATAACATTCGTCTATTCTCCCCAAAAAATCTAAAAGCTTGATTTGTCTTTACAATTGCCTGTGCCGACGCGTCCAGTGTCTTTTTTTTTTACCCACGGCACTTCGCTTCGCTCATGCCTGCGGCGGCGTGGGCTATCGCCTGGTGTTTGCGTTCGCTGCTCTTGAAGCTATGCCGGCAACAACCAGAACGAGGCGCAATTTTGCACCGTGAGCGAGATATGATTGCTTGACACATTTAGGCCAGTCCTGTAATTCCGCCGTTCTTTGGGGCGAATTTTGCGCCCACATACATGACATATTCACACGGGGCCTGCCGCCATGAAAGTTAAAAGCTCGCTGAAATCCCTTAAAAACCGTCATCGGGATTGCCGTGTGGTGCGCCGTAAGGGCCGCCTTTATGTGATCAACAAAACCCAACGCCGCTTTAAAGCGCGTCAGGGCTAAATTGAGCGACGAACGGGCTTTTCGGCCTCACTTGTTTATTGAAATGAAGCAGTTGGCAGGATAAACTCACCGCCATGCGCCGTACATATTTGACTATTCTCTTGATTTTTGCCTCCTGGATCGCTTCTAGTGGTGCATCTGGTGTCGCGCATGCGGACCAGACCGATCCCTCCCTCGAGGCGTTGTTTACAGAATTGCGTGATGGGTCTGTCCTTGACGCAAACGACACCACGGCCCGGATAATCGAGATTTGGTCGGTGCCAGCCAATGCGGTAAGCGCGGTCTTGTATGAGCGAGCCGAAGCGGCCCTTTACGCCGAAGATTTGGAATTGGCGACGACCCTTGCCGGCCACATGATCGGCATTAGCCCAAGTTTTGCGCAAGGGTGGGTTATGAAGGGCGCTATAGACCAAGCCTCTGGCAGGCTGGAAAACGCTCTGATTGCGTTTGAAAAAGCGTTATTGCTGGAGCCGCGCCATTTTGTCGCGCGGGTCACCCTGGCGGATATTTTGGTTGCGTCGGGAAAACCTCGCGCCGCTTTCGAGACCTATCAAGAAGCGCTGAAATGGAACCCGCATCTGCCGCGCGCCAGAGAGCAGGCTGCGAAGCTGAGACGTCAATTAGGCGGTCAGGAAATTTAAGCGCCTATTATTTCAGCGCCTGTTATTTCAAGGACCAAATTGCTGTAAATAATTTGTCACCTGTAAAAGCCACGAGACCGGTTTTTAAATGCGCTTCGAGATGGGCGTGGACATTGAGACCGGCGGCCAGATGTAGGGCTTTATCGACATCGGCGTAAATGACAGCAACGATTTCCATAATGTTACGACTGCCGCGTTTTAATTCACGCAATATTTGTTGGTCGCGGGTGTGACGGTGATCTAGAATTGCTTGCACCAGTTTTTTCGGTTCTAATATTGGTGCGCCATGGGTCGGATAATAAATAATGTCAGCACGATCAAGAAGTCCGGTCAAACTTACGAGATAATCCGTCAACGACCCATCTGGCGGGGTCACAACAGTTGTTGCCCAGCCCATCACATGATCGCCTGTAAACAGCGCCTGATCTTGGGCCAAGGAAAAACAAATATGATTGCCGATATGCCCCGGCGTGTGCAGGGCGGTCAGGGTCCAGTCGGGGCCGTTGATGCTAGAGCCATGTTGCAATGTCGCATCTGGTTTAAAATCAAAATCACCGCCTTCGTCGAGGGCTGGAATTGTTTCTATCGAAGATGTTGGGTGCATCCCAAAGCCGTAAATTGCAGCGCCAGTTTTAGCCGCAAGAGCGCGGGCACCGCCGCAATGATCGAGATGGGTATGTGTGATCAGGATATGACTAACTGGGCGAGCGTCGATCGCCTCAATCAGGGCTGATAAATGGCCTTCATTATCCGGTCCCGGATCAATAATTGCTAATATTTCGATCCCAATCAAGTAAGTGCCACTGCCGGTAAAGGTAAACGGACCCGGGTTATTGCAAATCACTCTGGTCACTAAAGCTGACAGCCTGTCGGCACGGCCATAAGCAAAATCGAATTGATGAATGAAGGGGATGCTCATTTTTGCAATTTGGATTTGGCAAATTTTGAAAAAGAGTCGCCCAAAGCGCGGATGGCTTTTAACTTGTCGGCCCGAGGGAGCGCAGTAGGAGGGCCCATATCGGTTTTGTTGACATCAACAATGTAAATGCGGTTATCTATCCGATCACGCAGAATATCCATGCCGCCAAAATCCAACCCCATATGCAACGCAAACTGACAAATTTTAGTTTGTTCGTCTTGGCTGAACATTTGGTCCGCGGTGCTCAATTCAACCCGTTTATTATGATTGGAAAACCGGGCGCGTCGGGAGCGGCGCTTGAGGTAGACAATCGGAATGTTGCCGCCAACAATCGGTGTACGTATGTCAGTAAAGGTTATGCCGTCTTGTGTGTTGTCAATCAGGCGAGAATAAACCGCCTCGTCTCTAACCTCTGAGATCGGGCAGTCAATGATATGGCCATCATGAACGCCATTTTGTTCAGACTTGACCACCGCTTGCCCGGCCCAATTCAGCGGGTCAATGGTTAGGTCATAGCCGAAAACCTGTTTGAACACAGCGGCGACTTTGCTTTTGCGTATGTCGCGGCACGTGCCATTGATGATCGGTGTTGTGTCGGGGTGAGGGGCAGAAGCGAAGGCGTGTTCGTTATCTTCAAAATAAAACAATAAGTCTGCCTCGGCCGGGTCGCGGACAATTTGTATTCCGCCCAGGTGACAGACCGGCCAGATCGCATACCATGGCCTAGCGGCCATCGGCACGAAGGCTATTTTGGGTCGGTAAGGGGCGCCAAAGACCCGCTTCATTTGGCGGGTAGCTGAAATCACAGCCACTTCGCCGATGAAACTGCCTGCCAGCGCAACTTCCTTGAATAAATCCCCATTTATTGGGATCCGCGCGCCGGTCTGGCGGACGATAAGTTGACCATCTACAAGGTTAAAGTCCCGGATCATCGGGTGACTACTCCTATTTTTATTTACTTTGTCATATTCTGTAGCGGGAAAAAACCCACCTCACGGCCCGGTGATTGCGAGGTAACGGGCATGTGTATCAAACGTAAACAAAACCTTACCAGAATGAGTGCAATTGTTGCTGTGGTTGGGGTGATTTGTCTCAAAACTGCCGGTGCGCAGGAGAATACCGCTGGCGGTGTGGTTATGGGGGATAATCTTGGCGGGATCATCGACCGGGTATGGGTCACAGCACCGCCGAATACATCTTACATTTTAGAGCTGACATCGGGCACCTTTCTCGATTGTGGTGCGGGGCAATTGTCCCGTACGGTCGATCGGTCCGGCCGGGATGAAGCGCTCTTGCATTGCGGGGTAAGTGTCACCGAGATCATTGTCCTGCCAGACATTGGTCGCCCGGCGATGTTGACAGTGCATTATTGAGGCTTGTTTTAGGCTTTGATGGCGGCATTCTTTAATTGTTCGATATGGCCGGTAAGGTCGTAACCGCCCCGGGCCGCATCGCGTAAGATATTCTCGATCGGGTCGCCCGCACGGGCGGCAGCTAGAGACCGAATAATTGTTGATCTGGTGCCAGTGCGGCAAAATCCGAGAGTTTTGGTGGCGTTGGCAGTAGCTTGTACAAAAGCTTCAATGTCAGCTTCGCTGATGCCGCCGCGACCAATGGGAATATAAAGATAATTGATCCCAGCAGCTTTTGCTTCCGTTTGAATGTCGTGATTGCTCGGTTGTCCCGGGGCTTCACCATCGGGCCGATTATTGATGATCAAATCGAAACCAGCTTTTTTGATGTCAGCAATTTGGGCGCAGGTGATTTGTGGACTGGCCCAGAAATCATCCGTAATGCAATTAAAAAAAGAGGTCATCGAACAGGCCTTTTCGGTCGTATGAGGGATCGTCCATATACATAATGTAATTGGCATAAATTCCAAGCGCCAGATCGTTGGCAAGAGCGTTCTAATCCCGATCCCAAAAAATCTAGTCAAAGGCGTTGCGCTTTGCAGTGCTTGGGGCTATGAACCGGCCCCTATTGAGGCGTCGCCAAGTGGTAAGGCACTGGTTTTTGGTATCAGCATTCGGAGGTTCGAATCCTCCCGCCTCAGCCATTTAGGCTGCCATAGTGATATATTCTCCCCTTTTTATCTGTGTCTCGGCGGTTGCGCGTGTTCATGTTACTTGCTAACGTTTCCAGATAATAAGAGCCAGAATGGCTGTTGATGGGATGTTACGCTTCTACTTGCGCGCGAAAAAAGCAATTTGTGAATTGCTTTTTTGTTATGTTGTGCACATGCTGTTACAATAGCAATGATCCCATTGTTGGAATTCGGCTAGGTGTTTGTTCATCTGGTCCGAGTTAGTTTTTTGATAAGCGGCTCGTCGAGTCGCGCTAAACCGAAGCAATCCGGTAGGTGAGCAGATGATTAAAAAAATCGCTTTTTTGGGTACGGCCATGGCGCTAGTAGCGACCACGCCAGCACTGGCACAGTTTGATAGAGCTGTGAATGAGAGCAAAGCCACAGTGGCTGAGGCCAAAAAATCTCAACAGCGCATTGATGCTCTGGATGATCAGACCAACCGGCTGCTCGGGGACTACCGCGCAAATTTGAAGCAATTCGAGTTGTTGACGCGGTTTAACAAATCTCGGGCAAAGGAAGTGACGCAACAGGCAGTTCAGTTGCAACGCTTACAAGAGGACATTACCAATGTCGCCGGTCTTCAACGGTCGATGCAGCCTTTGATGGAAGATATGGTCGCTAAGCTCGAAGAGTTTATTGCAGCTGATATTCCGTTCCTCGAAAAAGAGCGGGGGGAGCGTTTGGCTCGGCTGAAGAAACGGCTGATTGATGACACCCCAGCGCCGCAGCGCTATCGCTCTGTGCTTGAGGCTTACCAGATTGAAAATGAATATGGTCGGACGATTGAAGCCTATGAAGGTGATGTTATTGGCCCGGATGGGACTGAGCTCAAGGGTGTTGAGTTCTTGAAAATTGGTCGCTTGGCGTTGGTTTATAAAACCAAAGATGATTCAGTGATGCGCATTTATGATCGCGCTACTGGTGAGTTCGTCAGTCTGCCAAATTCATTCCTCAGTGATGTCAAACTCGGCTTGCGGATGGCAAAAGAACAAACAGCGCCTGATTTGCTGGCAGTTCCAGTGCCTGCGCCCATCGATCTTACCAAGTAGCCCCGGCGATAGTTTAAGGGATATCCTAACATGAAAATCTTTAAGAAAATTGGCATCGCTTTGACATTGGGTGCTATATCCATTGCCGGGCTTGCAACTTCGGCTCAAGCGCAATCGCTTG
>JAZGEB010000034.1:0-3221 GCA_036478515.1 Parvularculaceae bacterium
GTGCTGGGTACTTGTTTGATCTTGCAATATTCAATCCCCGGCAGTCTCATCGGTAAAGTGCTCAGCGCAAAGCCGATTGTCGCCACCGGTTTACTCTCTTACTCCCTCTATCTATGGCACTTCCCGATTTTTGCTTTTGCTCGGATCAAAAATTCATCACCCAGTGATAGCGACAAGTTAGGCTGGATCGCCCTGACCATCGGGCTTTCTATCCTGTTCTATTTTCTTGTTGAAAAACCATTCCGTCAAAATCGGAACATGCCGATCAGATCAGCCTTACTGCTGATAGCTGGCGGCGGTGTTGCTGCGATGCTGCTGTGCGGCATTACTCTGGGGGCAAATGGTTTTAGCTCTCGCTTGCCCGCCATTTTCGTTGATGAACATTTCACTCAGGAACCGTGGCATGATCTAAAAGATGATACCGGGAGAATTTGTTATGACACTCAAGAGGGTTGCATTTTTACCCCCAAAAGCACCGACGCCCAGCGCATCGCTGTCATCGGCGATAGCCATCTTACGATTCTCGCCAATGATCTGAAAAACAGATTGCGCGATGACAACGCCCTCTATTTCTCCCTATTAGGAGGTTGTCCGCTCTATATTGAAGCGTCGCGTTATAATTCGAAGGATATCCGCTCCGAAAAATGCAACATTGAAACCCAAGCCGCGCGGATGGATCGTATTTTGACTTTTCGCCCGGATATCACAATCTTAATGGCGCGCTACCCTGTTTCCGTTGAAGGCAAGTGGTTTGACAATCAAGAAGGCGGCATTGAATCAACGGGTTTTTTGACCATCAAAGATGCGCAAGGAAATCCGGCGATCGGCAAAGCGATCAGTTTGAGCATGGAAAAACTACTGCAAAGCGGCAGTGAAATCATTCTCATCTACCCAATGCCGGAAGTTGGTTGGGATGTGCCAAAAAAATTAATGGCGGAGCGTCCAAAAAATTTCTGGGAGTTCGATGCCTATCTTAAAGATAAGCCGATCACCACGAGCTATGCGGTGTATCAACAACGAACCAAGACAAGTTTTGCTATTTTAGACCAGATCAAGAGCGACCAAATCACCCGGCTCTATCCGCATAAATTATTCTGCAACACGCAGCTTGAGGGACGCTGCGTCACGCATGACAGCACCCATTTATTCTACCGGGATGATGATCATCCCAGCGCCTTTGCGGCGGGGATGATTAATGATTTGATCATTGCCGAGATTGAAGTTGCGGCGAAGCGCTAAATAAGGATCACGAGGCATCACCCCTATTCCCACTCGATCGTCCCCGGAGGTTTGCTGGTATAATCATAGACCACGCGGTTGATGCCTTGCACTTCATTGATGATGCGGCTCGCGGTTTGGCCTAAAAATTCTGCCGTGAACGAATAAAAATCCGCGGTCATACCATCAACAGATGTGACAGCGCGCAAGGCGCAGACATAATCATAAGTCCGATTATCCCCCATCACGCCAACACTGCGCACGGGTAATAACACCGCAAAAGCTTGCCAAATCTCGTCATACAGACCGGCTTTTTTAATCTGATCAAGATAGACTTGATCGGCCTGGCGCAAAATATCGGCCTTCGCTTTGGTCACTTCGCCGGGGCAACGGATCGCAAGGCCCGGACCCGGAAATGGATGGCGCGCAACAAATTTTTCGTCAAGCCCTAACTCCCGGCCAAGCGCGCGCACTTCATCTTTGAACAAATCGCGCAACGGCTCGACCAGTTTCATGTTCATACGTTCTGGTAGACCGCCCACATTATGATGCGATTTGATCGTCTTGGAGGGTCCTCCGGAAAAACTGACGCTTTCAATCACATCGGGGTAAAGCGTTCCTTGGGCTAAAAACTTTGCATTGCCAACAGATTTTGCGTGTTTGTCAAACACATCAATAAATAACCGACCGATGATTTTGCGTTTTTTTTCTGGGTCAGAAACGCCCTTGAGCTCGCCCAAAAATAAATCGCCCTCATCCGCATGGATCAGCGGGATATTATAATGATCACGGAATAAGGAGATCACTTCATCGGCTTCATTCATCCGCATCAAGCCGGTATCGACAAATACACAAGTCAGTTGCGCGCCGATCGCCTCATGGATCAACACCGCCGCCACCGAACTATCGACCCCGCCTGACAAGCCGCAGATCACATTGGCATCACCAACTTGCGCGCGGATCGCCGCTATCGCCTGGTCCTTATAGGCGGCCATGGTCCAGTCGCCTTTGAGGCCGGCAATATCAAATAGAAAATTGCGCAACAGCTGCGCCCCATTTGGCGTGTGGTGGACTTCCGGGTGAAATTGCACCGCATAAAAATGCCGCGCTTCATCCGCGATGATCGCATGGGGGGCGCCGCTAGATGCAGCATAGACTTTGAACCCGTCCGGCAATTTGGTCACCCGGTCGCCATGGCTCATCCAAACTTGTTCTGCGTCGCTTTGAAACAATCCGGCAAAGACATCCGATTTTTCAGACGTCGCCGATATGTGAGCACGGCCAAATTCGCGGCTGTGGCCACCCTCGACAGTACCGCCAAGTTGCTCGACCATCAATTGCTGGCCATAGCAAATGCCAAAGATTGGCAGTCCCATCTCGAATAATTCTTGCGGCGCGCGCGGGCTGTTAGCCTCGGTGACACTCGCGGGTCCGCCGGAGAGGATCACCGCTTTGGGAGCAAAGTCCCGAATGCTTTGCTCACTCACTTTTTGAAACGGGTGAATCTCGCAATAGACATTCATCTCGCGCAAGCGGCGGGCGATGAGCTGGGTTACTTGGCTACCAAAATCGATAACCAGAACTTTTTCATGAGGTTGGATAGGGTCTGACATGGCCGGTGTTTAACTGGTTTGGGGGTCGTACTCTAGCAATTTTTTACCCCGTTCAAGTTTTGACTAAAACACTGATAAAAAAGCCATCCGTACCGCTGGTTAAGGGCGTAAGACGGGTGCCATAGTCAGATGCGAGGCCGCGCGCGCTAATCGCTTCTGGCAGTGGACCGACTTTAAACGCATCATTGTCTTGCAAAAACGCCTTTAACTGGTCTACATTTTCTTCGATGAAAACCGAGCAGGTCGCATAGACCAGTCGCCCACCGGGTTTGACATATTTTGCCGCTTGGCCAAGCACCTCGGTCTGTTCTTTTAGGCGGGTTTCAAGTTGTTGCTCGGTCAGACGCCATTTTGTATCCGGGTGACGCCGCCAAGTGCCAGAACCAGAAC
>JAZGEB010000035.1:0-2506 GCA_036478515.1 Parvularculaceae bacterium
AATCAGTACCTCGCCAGCACCGACCCGGCGCTCGTCTCGACCCGGAGCTTATCCGACCTGATTGCCTTTAATGAAGCTAACAAACAAACCGAATTGGCCTTGTTTGACCAAGGCGTGTTTGAAAAAGCCCTCGCCACCAAAGATGACAAAAAACGCGATTACACCAAAGCCTTGGCCGCAATCCGTAAAGCCACACGGGATAATGGCATCGATAAAATGCTGAAAGAATATGATGTCGAACTCCTGGTCACGGCGTCAACCAATCCAGCCTTCCTGATTGATCCGGTCCATCGCGACAAATATCCGGGCGGCGTTGGTATCCAATCCCTCGCTGCTGTTGCAGGTTATCCCCATATCACCGTGCCGATGGGCAAGGTCCGCGGGCTACCCGTTGGCTTCTCGATCATGGCCAGTGCCAATCAAGACGAAGCGGTCTTGCAAGCGGGCTATGCCTATGAACAGCAAAGCCAAAATTTCACTGCGCCAAATTTTGCCAAAACCGTCGAAGACCTCGACTGGATCAAAAAAGCGATGGCGGGGGAGTAGTCCGGAAAATATAAAACAAGTTTATCCTAGTATATCAATAAGAAGCTATACGAGGATAAACTTGTTATACTTTTTGATAACCGATGCAGCGACAACCACCTTTTTTCCATTCCCCGCTTGACCTTCAGGCTAAATTTGCGCTTTCTCCCCCCAAGACAAGGAGCCACCACTTATGCCCCATTTTTCTGGATCAGACACACCTGTGATGCACGGCACCACCATTCTGGCGGTGCGCCGCGACGGACAGGTCGCTGTCGGCGGTGATGGGCAGGTCTCGCTTGGCCAGACCGTGATGAAGGGCGATGCGCGCAAAGTCCGCCGCATTGGCAAAAACGTGATTACTGGCTTTGCCGGGGCCACAGCCGATGCCTTCACCCTGCTGGAGCGTCTGGAGAGCAAGCTTGAGCAATATCCGACCCAGCTAACCAGGGCTTGCGTTGATCTGGCCAAGGATTGGCGCACCGACCGCTATTTGCGACGGCTTGAAGCAATGATGATTGTCGCCGACAAGGATGTGACCTTAATGCTTTCTGGTATCGGAGACGTTTTCGAACCGGAACAACTTTCAAAGAGCGAAAAGGGCGGTGTCATCGCCATTGGCTCCGGCGGTAACTTTGCCCATGCGGCTGCACTGGCGCTTTATCAGAACACCGACATGTCTGCCGAAGAGATCGTCCGCAAAGCCATGGCCATCGCCGGCAAAATCTGCGTCTACACCAATGATCAACTGACCCTGGAAGTACTTTAAGGTCAGAGGACAATGCCAAGTCGGTCTGCGACCGTGGGCGGCGTGAGAATGACTTGACGCAGAAACTCTACATATATAGAATACGATAATGGCCCGACGCAAAAACATCTCCAAACAGACCCAACGCCTGCTCATGGCGCTGTTTGAGACGCCGGGTCAGTGGTGGTATGGATATGAGTTGTCCAAACTAACTGGTTTGAAATCCGGCACCCTTTACCCGATCCTGATGCGCCTTGATGATCAAGGCTACCTCGCCTCCGAGTGGCGCGATCCAGATTTACCGGGGAAACCAGCGCGCCATGTTTACCGACTCACTTCTGAAGGCAAAGCCTTAGCCGCCCAGATCGAAACCACCATCGACGCCAATAATATCGGGCTGGCCCAAGGCGAGGTCACACCATGACCCCAAGCTGCTACCGAAAAGCCGCCAATGGCCTTCTACGCTACGCACAAAAAATCGGCCACCCAGATCGCGCGCCTTGGATCCGAGCAATGGCTGCAGAAACTCGGAGCATCAAATCCGATTTCGGCGCTCTGGAATTTGCGTTGGGCAGCTTCATCGCAATAACAAAGGAAACCTTGAGAATGCAAAGATTTGAACCTGTGGTCAGATGGTTTCTGGTATGTTCCTCATTAGCTTGGGCGGCCGGGAAAATTTATTTGGTCGTCGCCCTTTGGGAAAAAAGCGTGGCGACGCCTTTATGGTTGACGGCGATATTAGCATTGGAGGCCGTTGTTTATGCCGCCTCCGCCTTTTCACTACTTACCAAGAAATACTTGCTGTTTTGCGTGTTTCTAATTCTCGCACTTGCAACTAATTCTGCCTTGTTTGGGTTCGCGCAATTTCAATTTCTACTGGTCGATTTTCAACCAGCAGAAAGTCTAACCTGGTACTTTGCCGTGATCAGCGAAGAATATTTTATGTGGACGGCAATGTTGTTTGGGGCGTTGGTGATACTCGCCTTGAAAAACTTTGATCGCGCAAAAGCCGCGTTGTTGCCCTCCATGAGTTGACGTCAAAAAGCTGACCCTGGAAGTACTTTAAAGAAGGGCATAGTCCAGCACCGTCATACCGAGCATTTGCCCTCATGTTGATAAAAGTGGCAGGCATGGGCGCGAAGCTTGACCTGTATGTTGGTATGAAAGGTGAGCGGGTCGTCCCCGCGCCCAGTTTTATACCGTCAGCTAGCCCGGTGATCCAAACTGTCCTTA
>JAZGEB010000036.1:0-3594 GCA_036478515.1 Parvularculaceae bacterium
GCGGCAACATATTTGCCCGCATGATAACCGCCAAAAACCCCGGCCCCAGCAACGCCTGCTTTGAGTGTCATGAAAAATGATCCCGTTTCTTGACCGGACCATAATAACATCAAGCCGCATTCGCAATGCGGCGCGGGGTCACAAATTGTGATGGCGTGTTACAAAATTGGGTGTGAAAAATCGTGAGTTGGTGGTCTTGGGTGCTGTCATCCCGGGCTTGACCCGGGACCTGAGGTCAGATCCCTGGTCAAACCCGGGATGACATTCTTGCTACAAACGACAAACTATCCTCAAGCCGCGTCCCGCGCCCGTTCCGCGCGGATGCCTTCGGCCAAGGTGAAGGCCAATTCGAGCGCTTGGCTGGCATTGAGGCGCGGATCGCAATGGGTGTGATAGCGCGACGACAGATCGCTTTCGGAAATAGCCTGCGCGCCGCCAAGACATTCGGTCACGTCCTGGCCGGTCATTTCAAAATGGACGCCGCCCGGATGTGCGCCTTCGGACCGGCACACCTGAAAGAACGTTTCTATTTCCTTCAATATACTGTCAAAGGCCCGCGTTTTATAACCATTGTCTGCCTTGATGGTATTGCCATGCATCGGGTCTGACGACCACACAACGTTGCGCCCGGCCTGTTCAACCGCCCGGACCAAAGGTGGCAATCCGCCGGCAACATTATTCGCGCCAAAGCGCGCAATCAAAACAATACGTCCCGCAACATTGTCCGGGTTCAGAATATCGAGCAATTGTAATAAATCATCACTCGATAAGGTCGGCCCGCATTTGATCCCAATTGGGTTCTCAATGCCTTTGCAAAACTCGACATGAGCGCCGTCCGGTTGGCGGGTTCGGTCGCCAATCCAAACCATATGCGCAGATGTATCATAATATTTACCGGACGTGGAATCGATCCGCGTCATTGCTTGCTCATAGCCGAGCAACAACCCTTCATGGCTGGTATAAAACTCAACTTCAGATAACGGCTTGGAAAATTCCGAGGTCACGCCGCAAGCTTCCATGAACGCCATCGCTTCGGAAATTTTACCCGCCAATGTCTGATAGCGCTCGGACTGGGCATTACCTTTGACAAATTCAAGGTTCCATTTATGGACATTGCGCAAATCCGCATACCCACCTTTGGCAAAAGCGCGGATCAAATTCAGCGTCGCTGCCGACTGACCATAAGCTTTGAGCAATCGTTGCGGGTCGGGCAATCGCGCTTCTTTTGTGAACGCCATGCCATTAATATTGTCGCCGCGATAAGACGGCAGCGTGACGTCATCAATCGTCTCGATCGTCGAGGAGCGCGGCTTGCCGAATTGACCGGCAATGCGGCCGACTTTGACCACCGGCATCGCCGCACCGAATGTCAGCGCCACCGCCATTTGCAACAATACCCGAAAGGTATCGCGAATATTGTCCGGGTGAAATTCCTTAAAGCTCTCGGCGCAATCTCCGCCTTGCAACAAAAATCCATTGCCTTGCGCAACTTGCGCCAACCGCTCGCGCAAAGTCCGGACCTCGCCCGCAAATACGAGCGGCGGGTACGAACACAGTTCGGCCTCGACGCTGGCCAGCGCTGCCGGATCGGGATAATCCTCCGGGATATGCTTGGCCGGTTTGTTCCGCCAGCTTTCCGGGGTCCAGTTTGTCGTCGAGGCGGGCATTAGCAAATTCCTGTCAGCGCTTGGGGGTCGTTCCTCTTTCAAGTCTATGCCGATAAACGCTTGGGTTACAAGCAACAGATTGGCATAGACTTGAAAGAGGCACGCCGCGCTATCAAGGGGCTATTAAGGTTCTCATGCTTATAATACGAGATGACGGCGGGGACCCGACACATGATGGTATTATTTAACAATGAAAAACCGGCCGTTTGATTTCCTATTCGCGGCCAGTTTGGCCGTTGCCATGCTCACCGGATGCGGGGCAACCCAGCAAACCGCTGATACAATCGAACAAACCCAGCAAGCCGCCCAATTGGCCGATGTTGCTAAACGCATCGAGCAAATTTATACGAGGGCACCGGATATTGATGTGATTTCGATCGAGCCTGATTCAGGAACAAGCACGTTGCGCTTACGGCTGAAATCTAAAGATGCGGCGCTCGACAGCTTCGACTTTCACCAATTAAAAACCCATCGCGACCAGTTAAAAAATACAATGTGCCGCGAGTTTGCGGTGCGCGATGACAGCGGCCTGATTATGGAATTTACAATCCTGAGCCCGCAAGGTCGGCTCGCAGTGGACAAGTTGACAATTTCCCACGCCGCTTGCCAAAGCTAAACTCCCCAATCTAGCAGTGAGCCTGTCGATCCGATTTGCCCTGCCCGCTTCTGCGCTATAGGCTCCTGTTCAACATAGTTGAGAGGAAACGAAAATGATCAAGCTTGGTAAGACCATCGCGATTTACGCATCCGCCGCATTGGCCATCACCGCCTGCACCACTCCTGATGCTAAGGCCCATAAACCCGCAGCACAAAAAGCAGCGACACCGCAAGTCACCTACAAAACCACTGATCTTGGGGCTGGTATTTACATGCTCGAAGGGCGCGGTGGCAATGTCGGGTTTTCCGTCGGCGCAGATGGTATCCTCGTGATTGACGATCAATTCGGCAATAATGTTGAGGGCGTTATCGCGCAAATTCGCAAAATTTCTGATGCGCCGATCTCTTATGTGCTCAACACCCATTGGCATGGTGATCATGCTGGGGGCAATGAGGCGATGCACAAGGAAGGGGCGATGATCGTTGCCCATGACAATGTCCGCCTTCGGATGAAATCTGGCGGCACCATTTTTGGCCGCAATGTACCGGCTTCGCCTGCTGTTGCCCTGCCAACATTGACCTTCTCGCACAGTCAGACCTTTCACTGGAATGAGCATGAGATTCATCTCTTCCACAGCCCGAATAGCCACACCGATGGCGATGCCTTGATCCATTTTCGCGATGCCAATGTGATCCACACGGGAGATACATTTTTCGCGCTCAATTATCCCTTCATTGATCTTAGCTCTGGGGGTAGCATTGATGGCTTTATCGCAACCTTGAAACAGGTGGCCTCTATCGCCGATGACGAGACAAAAATTATTCCTGGCCACGGGCCCCTTTCAACCAAACAAGATATCGAAACCATGATCGAGGTGATGAGTGAGGCCAGAGCAACCGTGCAAACTCTGCTCGATCAAGGCAAAAGCGAAGCCGACATCATCGCCCTGGATCCCTTAAAAACCCTCAGTGAGACGTACGGCCAAGGCTTTATCAATGGCGAGCGCATGACCACGATCATTATCAAAAGCCTGAGCAAATAAGGGCTGTTAATGTCGACATTTGATTGGCTCACCGCCACGCCGATTGCCCATCGAGCTTTGCATGATGGCAACAAGACCAGATATGAAAACTCGCTCTCAGCCTTTGGCGCAGCGGCAGATGCTGGCTTTGCGATTGAGTGCGACTTACATATTTCGAGCGACGGCGTGCCAATTGTGTTCCATGACTGGACCCTTGATCGGCTCACAAATGAAACTGGGTTGGTGCGCGATCGATCAGCAAAAGAGTTGCGTAAGATCAAGCTTGGCTCAAGTACCGATGCGATTTA
>JAZGEB010000037.1:0-3048 GCA_036478515.1 Parvularculaceae bacterium
TTTGCGGGGCCATGAGGGAAGTCTCCTTTAAGGGTCAATGATTTGTCCCGGTCGTAGACGGTTTAAGGCGGGGGTTCAATTGGTTGAATAGGGTAATCTCAGTTTCAGGCCCCTCACCCAAATTTCCACCGAAATTTGTGCCTCTCCCAGAGGGAGAGGCGAGGTATATGAACTGAGATTAATTGCCTCTCCCTCTGGGAGAGGCCAGCGAGCTATTGCGAGCGGGTGAGGGCGCTTACTCCATCGCCTCAAACACACCGACTTGAACGGGCTTATCGTTGCTGACGAGGCCACGGACCATGCCGTCGGTTGAGAAAGGATAGGCAAAATTGCCGCGGGCGTCGATTGCGATGATCCCGCCCTTGCCTTCTGTTCCGCCGCCAGCTTGGGCCATTTCGCGGATTGATGCCGCTGCTGCCGCGGCGAGGCTCTCGCCGCCATATTCCATCCGTGCAGCAACTGTTCTGGTCGCGGTGTAGCGGATGAAATATTCGCCGTGGCCGGTGGCAGAAGCCGCCATCACGCCGTTTTTGGCATAGGTGCTGGCGCCAATGATCGGGCTATCGCCGACCCGGCCGGGAATTTTGGCATTATAGCCGCCGGTCGAAGTGCCCGCCGCCATATTGCCGCAGCGATCAAGCACCGCCGCGCCAACTGTGCCGTGATTGGGGTATGTGTCAGCGCTCGCTGTCGTTTGTTTGTTATTGGTAAAATATTCCGCAGGCACCGTTTTGGCCCCAAGCGCCACTACTGCCGTTTCGCCTCTGGTCCCGACCATCATCGCGTGGGGTGTTTCATCCATCACCAGACGCGCGGCATTGATCGGGTTTTTGACCGTAATCATTGAGCCGACCGCGCCGGATTTCATCGTCGCGCCATTCATGATCGAGGCATCGGTTTCGACATAGCCGTCGCGGTTTGAAATCGCCGCTTTGCCAGCATTGAACAAGCCGCTGTCTTCCATCGCGATAATTGCGAATGCAGCGCTATCGACGGCGGTGCCACCGGTGCTCAAATGGTCTTCAACAACGCCGAGCAGGGTCTGCATGAAATCAAGCCGCTCTTGGGGTACCTTTCCAGCCCGCGCCGTCCCGCCATGAAGGATGACGCCAAATTTGTCAGTATCTCTACAGAGCTTATCCGAACGCCAGATAAAGGTTTGGACTGTCGGGGGCTTTTGTTGCACCGATTTGGGGGGGGTCGGGTCAGTGACTTGGGTGGGGGCGGACTTCATTGGTAGCAGAGCACAAGCGCTCAAACTCAGGGCCGACAGGCCGCAAATAATACTCTGAAAGCGAGCCATATTTTTCCCCTCAAAAAAAAGGCGGATCTTGCGATCCGCCCTACAGCATTATTTTTTCTCTCTGGCAAAATATTCTTTGGTTAGCTTGAACACCAGCGGTGACAGCAAGCAAAGCGCGATCAAGTTTGGCGCCGCCATCAAGCCGGTCAGGGTGTCTGCGACAAGCCAGAACAGGTTGACAATATTGCCCACCTTGTCTTCGAATGAGAGGACGGCAGCACCGGCAAAAACAACGACGATCCAGCTTATACGGAAGGGCAGGATTGATTTTTCGCCAAACAAAAATTCAGCACAACGTTCGCCATAATAACTCCAACCAAGAATGGTGGTGAAGCCAAAGATGAACAGGCCGATTGTGACGATATGTTTGCCAAGCTCAAAATCGGCAAATGAAAGGGATGCATTAAACGCCGCGATCGTTAGCGGCGCGCCGGTATCACACCCTGCAGGCTGCGTACCTGAGAGGAACGTGGCGGCATTCTCAGCGGTTGGGAAACATTCTAGCGGGATAATATTCGACGTCAGGATAATCAGCGCGGTAATCGTACAGACGATCAGCGTATCAATCACCGTGCCGAGCATCGCCACAATACCTTGATTGACCGGATCATTGTTTTTTGCGGCAGCGTGGGCAATTGGCGCCGAGCCTTGGCCGGCTTCATTGGAGAAAATTCCCCGGGCGACACCTTTCTGCATTGCCAACATGATCAGACCAACGGCGACCCCGGTACCGGCACTGTGAAGCCCGAATGCACCGCGAAAGATTGCCCCGAAAGCGGCAGGGATATTTTCAATATTCATTGAAATGACGATTATGCCAGCGACCAGATAGCTGAGCGCCATGGCTGGCACCAATTTACTGGCGACTGTTGCGATACGCTTGATGCCGCCAAGGATCACAGCGCCAGCCGCAACGGCCAGGAAGGTGGCCGTGATCAATGGGTCAACGCCGTAAGAAGAATTCAAAGCATCAGCGACTGAATTTGCTTGGATTGAAGCGCCGGTCCCCCATGAGGCGAGGATCCCGAAAATGGCAAAGGTAAAGGCCAGCCACAGCCATTTTTTGCCAAGGCCGTTTTTGATATAATACATTGGCCCCCCAACATGGCGACCATCAGCATCGACTTCGCGAAATTTGATCGCGAGGACGCCTTCTGAATATTTTGTTGCGGTGCCGAGGATCGCGGTCATCCACATCCAGAATACGGCGCCGGGCCCGCCGATCGCAATTGCAGCGGCAACGCCGGCAATATTACCGGTCCCAATTGTCGAAGACAGGGCCGTCATCAGCGCTGAAAAAGGCGAGACATCGCCTTCGGATCTTCCTTCCCGTTTTCGGAACAATTCACCAAAAGCATAGGGCACCCGGATTATCGACATGAACCGCAAGCCCAAAGTGAGATACAGGCCAGTGAGCAGCAACAGGCCGAGCATTGGTGGGCCCCAGACCCAGCCATTCAAGGTACTTATTGCTATTTCAAAGCCGGATTTTGTAATTTCTTGTTCCACGAATTATGCCCCTCAAATGAGATTGGTTCCGATTTAACCTTACAGACCTTAAACAGCCATGGGGCCCAAGTCTACCGGCCAAGATTTGGGATCGGGGCATGAATGGTGGGATTTCCTCCCCCATTCTTTATGGGGGAGGTGGGCCCGCCTTATGGGGAGGTGGGCTCGGAGGGGGCGTAAACGGGGGAGGAAATCTCGTGAGGCATGGACCCTTATTCAAACACCACATCATCGAG
>JAZGEB010000038.1:0-17115 GCA_036478515.1 Parvularculaceae bacterium
TCTATGCCGAGGAAGACAAGACACTATCCGGGTGCGCCCGTTTCCTGTCTGATCCGGCCCGGTCCTTTGCCGCCGCGCTGCGCGCCATGATGACAACAGCGCATCTTGGAAAACTGGGCGTTCATCCGATTGTAGCGCAGGCGGCACGAGAGCTGCTCAACAAGTCCGAGAATGAACGCTCCGGCGTTCTGTCAACCGCGATTAGTTTTCTGTCGCTCTACCGCGATCCCGTCATTGCCAAGGTGACTGGCCATTCCGACTGGTCCATCGAGGATCTGGTCGAGGCGGAAAGGCCATTGTCGCTTTACCTTGTCGTGCCGCCCTCTGATCTGTCACGGACGAAGCCGCTCATCCGGCTTATCCTCAATCAGATCGGCCGCCGACTTACAGAGGAATTACCTGACCCCGCGCGCAGGAAGCTACTCTTGATGCTGGACGAGTTTCCGGCGCTGGGACGACTCGATTTCTTTGAAAGCGCGCTCGCATTCATGGCAGGCTACGGTATCCGCGCCTATCTGATCGCGCAGTCACTTAACCAGATTGAGAAGGCTTACGGGCCGAACAATTCGATCCTCGACAATTGCCACATTCGGATCGCGTTTGCGACGAATGATGAGCGCACGGCGAAAAGGGTTTCAGACGCACTCGGAACAACCACCGAGCTTCGCGCCCAGAAGAACTATACCGGTCACCGTCTCGCACCCTGGCTCAGCCATATGATGGTCTCCCGGCAGGAAACCCAACGCGCACTGGTGACGCCGGGCGAAGTCATGCAGTTGCCACCGACTGACCAGATTGTTCTCGTGTCGGGTTCACCGCCCGTGATGGCAAAGAAGCTACGCTACTTTGAGGACAAGAACTTTACCGCGCGCGTATTGCCGCCAGCGCCGGTCAAACGTCAAGTGAAGCCCGAGGCCGTGGGTTGGCCTGGCTGTGTGATGCCGAATGACGAGTCGCCATCTGCTGAAGCAAAAACGGGACTGCAAGGACTTGAGCGCAAGCAAACTCGCGAGTTGGAAAGAACGCCAGAGATAGATGTTCAGGCCCAGGAGCCAGAGCAAAGCGCTCAGCTCGATATCAATGATGCAGGTGATCCGGTCCGCGATAAGCACCTCGATACGATCCGCCGTGCCGCCGCCTTGGATCGCGGTGATCCTGATTTGCTGCCGGAGTTCTGATGTCATGGGTAAGCCACGTGTGAACATCCGGATTTCGACAAAGCTCTATGCGCAACTTTGCGAAGCCGCCGCGCGGCCGGGTACAACTAAAACAGCAATCGTTGAGGACGCCTTGCGGTCCTGGTTCGATCCTGAGGCGCGCTTGGTTCTGGAAGAGCGTTTATTAGTGCGCATGGATGCGTTTGATCAGCGTCAGTCTGAAATTGAACGGGATGTCGCCTACACGCAAAAAACGCTCGCGCACTATGTCTACTACTGGCTGACTCGGACAGAGCCAATCCCGGAAGGTGAACGCGATATCGCGCATGCGCTGGGGCAGAAACGGTATGACTATTTCATCGAGCAGGTCATGCAAAAAGTGCGGGGATTAAGGGGGCGGGGTTGATCGGGGCGGTTCGAAGATTGTCCTGCAATTGAGTTTGCAAGTCGCGTAGTGGCAAGATGGCACCTTATATCAGGGGGGCGACAAGCCTGCCAATAATCAGATAGCTGGGCATTAACGATCCGCCCATCAAACTGGAAGTTTGATTAGAACGATCAATCCGGCTGGTATATTTGGTTGCAACTCAAAAAGACCATCATGCCCTTCAATGATCGCTTTTGCGATGGTGAGACCCAGCCCGAACCCTCCTGTATTGTTGTCACGCTCTTCTGACATCCGCTCAAACGGCTCCAGGACATCCGCCATTTTGTCAGGTGGAATTCCGGGCCCGGTATCCGTAATAGCAATCGCAATGTAACTGCCTTCGTCGTTTATGGACACATCTGCATTGCCCGCATATTTTATTGCATTCTCGATTAGGTTTCTAATGGCTCTGGAAAGTGCATCTGGCCTGCACGTATAGTGAATTGTTTCTTTGCATTCAAAACTGATCTCCACGCCTAATTCTCTAAAATCTGCACATTCACTTTCCACAAGTATGCCAAGGTCTACTTGTTTCATTGGTTCGTTGCGTGACTCTCCTTTGAGAAACGCTAGGGCGGACGCCGTGATGCGCTCCATTTTCTCAATGCTGGCGATGTGATCAGCGCGCACTTCTTCATTGTCAATTAATTCCGCTTTTACCCGGAGAGCCGTGAGTGGTGAGCGTATATCATGGCTAATCGCGGTTAATGTGTTTGTCCGTCGCTTCATTTCGCCAACTACCTGGCGCTGCATCATGTTGAAGGAGCTGATGGCCCTTTTGATGTCCGGCGGTCCCGTTTCTTCCAGTTCAACAAATTTCAAATCAGAGGCGAAGGTCTTCGCCGCATCGGTGAGGTTTTTGAAGGGCTTGCTCAGCCGGCGCACAAAGATCAATGCGATACCCCCAATCAGCAGAAACGCCGCGCCAGATCGGATCAGCCAATCTGTCATACTCGGCGTAAAATGCCATTCATGAGGATGAATTTCCGCATTGACCCATTTTCCGGACGATAATCTCAAACTAACAACTATTCCTTCGAGTGGGAATTCAATTTCTGAGGTAGCGCATTCGCTATAGGAAAAGTCACCTCGCTCAAATGTTGCGAACCCAACATGCACAAATTCGCTATTTAGAGATAATGCCTCACCAATTTTTGTGGCGATTTCTTTAGTTTTTTCCGATGTGCGCAGCGTATAGTCAGGCGCCTCTGATAACGTATATCCATCATGGCAATGAGAGACGCGTCCAAGATAGGTTTCAATGTCATCGCCCCTGATACTCTCAAGAATTGGCAGGATGCGGCCAAGGCGCTGGGTTGTGAATTCACCTTCTGCAGTGTCTGCCACATTGTCATACTCAAGAAATTCTAAAGCCGTCAAAACCGCGAGCAATAGTAAAAATGACACACATAATACGGCCATCATTTGAGCGGCGATACTCTGAGGCACTAATCGCTTGAGGATCATCGCGGCACCCAATTCAATTCAGATGCAAATTGATACCCTCCGCCCCATTCAGTAAGAATTATTCGTGGATTTTTTGAATCCTTTTCCAGTTTGCGGCGAAGTCTGCTGATCTGATTATCAACGCTTCGATCAAAGAGTTGCGTGTCACGGCCTTTCGTCAGATCTAGTAATTGTTCGCGAGACAATATCATGCCAGCATGCTCAACCAGTGAGACCAGCAACAGATGTTCACCAGAGCTTAGACGTATGGCAATCCCGTCAGCGCCTGTGACCTCCTTTTGGCTAAAATCAAACCGCCAGCCATCAAACTCGACAATACCGCGTGTGCTCTGTTGCTTTGGCGGCAACATTTGACTCCGTCGTAGCACTGACTTTATCCGGGCCAGTAATTCGCGAGGATTAAAGGGTTTTGTGACATAATCATCAGCGCCAAGTTCAAGCCCGACAATACGGTCTGTTTCTTCCGTTAAGGCCGTCAACAAAATGATAGGCACCCGAATCGTCTCTTGCAATCTTCGGCATATCGAAAATCCATCTTCGCCAGGCATCATAATGTCAAGAACGATAAGGTCGACATTTGATGTCGACAGCTTTTCATCCATTTCCTTCCCATTACTTGCAATCGTGCACCTGAAACCATTCTTACCAAGGTATTTGGCAAGTGGGACCCGAATGTCTTCATCATCATCAATGATAAGAATATGTGTTTTAGTCGCCGTCATAAGATATCAGTCATAGCCTGATTATGGTCGGTCTAATGCGGGCGGTGATCAAGCCCTAACATCTGTTCTGCAATAATAATTGTAACAAGATGTGCCCATTCGTTATTCTGGTTCTGTTTGATACAGTTTTGCAGTCGCATTGATACGCCTTCAGGGTCCATCCGACTTAAGTTCTTCTCATGACAACAGCGTCACGAGAGGCCAAATATGAAAATCAGCGTATTATCTTCTGCGAGCACTATACTGCTGGCTATTTGCTCCTGTGCAACGTTGGCCTTGCCAGCGAGCGCCCAGAGTTCAACCACACAGAGCGGAGCTGTTCAGACATATCCAAAAACATATTTTGATCAGTTCCGTCCACAAACAGCACGCGACATGATTGAGCGGTTGCCGGGATTTACAATTGACACCGGCGAAGACCTGCGTGGGTTTGGCAGCGGGGCAGGCAATGTCCTCATCAATGGCGCGCGCCCGTCTTCAAAAACCGGCGGCGTTGAGGATGCATTGGAACGGATTAGTGCAAGCTCAGTTGAACGTATTGACCTCATCCGGGGATCGGCGGGGGCGAGCGAAACTGCTGGCCAATCAGTAGTCGCCAATGTGATCACCGTACAAAATAGCAGGACAGCGCGCTGGGAGCTGCAATTGGAGCGGGCCGCTCACGGAAAGATAAATACCGCTGTTGAGTTTGTCTTGTCCCAACCTGTTGTCGGTTGGAATACATCAACAAAGATAAATGCATTCCTCGAGCGTAGGCCGCTTGATGGTAGCAGAATATCCCGTGATGCTACTGGGTTGGTGACATTCAGTGAATTGGAAAGCAGACCGAGCGAGGCGCACCAGCTCGCCATCTCTTCAGAGGCAAAACGCGCAGCATTCGGGGGCTCTTTGATGCTAACCGGTCGTTATAGTCATACGCCCGGCTCATTTGATATGCAGCGATTGGGCTTTGACGGCGGCGTTGTTCAAAGTGTCCCGGATCAACGTCTCCTCATCGGGTTTGAACGGGTAACGACAGATGCCGAGATCGGAATTGATTGGACACGTTCATTATCCAACGATTGGACAATCAAATTCTTGTCACTTTCTTTGGTCAGAGATGTTGATGCAAAATCTCTCGTGTTTCTCGAACGCCCAGTCGGTGTGAATGTTTCAAACTCGCTGTTTGATAGTCAGCAGGAGACGTTCGAAACTGTCGCCAGAGCGACTCTTGGCCAGGCCGGAGAGCGGAGATTGCGATCGGAATTTGGTGCGGAAGTCGCTTATAACCGTCTGAACAGTAATCTCTCACTTCGCTTCGAAGATGCCAGCGGCGTTACCGATATTGAATTGCCCGCTGCAAATGTTTTGGTGGAGGAATTGCGCGGCGAAGCTTTCGCCAATCTCATCTGGAAAGCGACTGAAAAATTTTCGGCGGAGACAGGTGTGGGCGCAGAATTATCCAAGATCAGCGTATCAGGGGACGCTGACAACACGCAGACTTTCTTCTTTGTAAAGCCGTTTGCGACTCTGATATATGATCCACGCCCTGGGGTGCAATTTCGCCTCGACGCTCGCCGTACTGTTGGGCAATTGGATTTCACCGATTTTGCCGCATCCGCATCAGCGGCGGATGATCGACTGCTCGGCGGGAACCCGGAATTAGGCCCCGATCAAACAACCCGGTTGTCCTCCTCGATTGACCTGCGTTCTGAAGCGCGCGGCGCGCTTAATGTGGAAGTCTTTCATGAATGGCGAGACGATGTATTGGAGCAGACTGTTTTGCCGTCGGGCGTTCAAGGCTTGGGCAATGCCGGGTCGGCACGCGTGTGGGGAGTCAAAAGTACGGCCTCTCTGCCACTATCGGCGGTCATTCCGGGCGGGTTGCTGGAATTGGAAGCCGAATTACGCGATTCAACATTTGCTGACCCCATAATAACAGCCAGCCGTTCCGTTTCGAGCATCGATTCGGCGGATATATTCGTTCAGTTCCGGCAGGATTTACCAGAGCGGAAATTTGCATGGGGTCTCTCATATCGGGCGCCACTGGAAGGGCCATTCTTTTTTGCCGATGAGATCAGCCTCAATCGTGATGGTCGATCATGGGGCGGATTTATTGAGACAAACCGTTTTTCAGGCCTCAAGGCCAATCTGGAATTTACCGGCATTGGTGAGCAGAACTTCTCTCGTGAGCGGCAGTTTTTTGCACCCGACCGCAGCGGTGTTTTTGAAGGCTCCCAAGTAATCAGCCGGGATCGAGGCATGTTCGTAACCCTGACGGTTTCGGGGCAATTTTAGACACTGCAAAACCCCGCCTTCTGCGTATTGCCCGAAATTCTAATCGACAATTATCTATCAAGGCTGAACTGTCCCGCGTTTGTTGGTTCGGTTCAGAGATTGTCCTGCAATTGAGTTTGCAAGTCGCGTAGCGACAAGATGGCACCGTGCTGGAATAGTCGTTATTTCATGGAGTCAAGAACACCAGTGGCGCGGGCCTTAATCGTTTTGCGGTAATCCTCAGCAATCCTATGGCGGCTGTCTGATAGCTCTAATGCTTCTAGTGCGTTATTTACATTTTCAGAAATAGCCGATGCGATTTCGCTGACGCGCCGCCGGACGAAAGGGGCGCGCATGCCGATATCTTCGGCAAATTTCGACCAGTCGGCGGGATGTATCTCTTCGAGCGTGCGTCGTTTTGCGATCTTCATGGCGTAGTGTTGACTAAGATCGGGATACACGACGGTCGATAGCAGGTCGTAGAGCGGTGCGAGTTCGGTGCTGCCGGGCTTGAAGAGCAGGCTGAAATTCTTTGCATGAGCGTCAGCATTGCCGATGATTGTATTGAAGAGCGCCGCATCCAGTAGTTTCAGCACCTCACTGGCAGGACGGGCCGTCACCCTTCGCACCAAATCAAAGCAGTCGCGAAACACCGGGCCGCCATCGGCGGCATATTTCCGGGCGGATGTCAGGCCGAGCGCCTGGCAGAAGTCTTCCTGATGGAGCCGTCGGGTCTCTCCATTCTCTGTGGAAACGCGATCATAACGCTCAATCACAATATAGCGGGTGTCCTGGATGGAGCGGTATTCGACCTTTGCGGTATCGAGACCAATTTGGTGCGCCAGCGTCATGCACAGCGCTTCATTTTCAGCTGTACCATCGAACCGGGTGATTTCAGGTTTAAGGATATGAGTTGTGGGCTGGCCGGACACGGGTAGTGCAATTTTGCCGTCAATAAGGACAACTGGCAGTTTTGCCTGCGCTCCGGCAAGCGATAGCCTCAGGCCTGCTTTACCACCCGCTAACATGGGGCGGACTGGCAGACGCTTGATCAGAGCGACCAGGTCATCATCGCAAAGCGGCGCGTTCGGGATCGCTGCGGCCTGGCCTGGCGGGACCTGATCATCGGGCCAGATTTCCAGCGCACCAGCGACTTCACCGCCAAGCTCTTCCAGCAAGCGGAACTCGTTTCGCTCTGATATGCCGAGCGCCTGCGCGATGGCTGTGCGCTGCGAGGCTTCAGGTAAGAGGCCTTCAAAGAAGGGCAGAGTTGTCCGCCGCTCAAACGGCTCTGCCTGTAGAGGCAAGGAAATGGAAACAGGTTGCGCATCGTCATTTGCGAGCCAGCTGCCCGAATAGGTGAATTCCGGTTCGCCATATTGATTGAGTGCAAGGGCACCGACATGAACGCCGTCCCACCACAGGGTAAGATGCTTGCTCATGATGGCATACCGCCTGAAGGTGTCAGCGTCAGCTCAATGCCGAGCGCGGTCAGCACGGACAGAATCTTGCCGATTTGCGCGGTCTCTTTACCGGCCTCAAGCTCAATCAGGAAACGGACACCAACATTAGAAGCTGCCGCCAGTTCATCCTGGCGCAGGCCCTGCTGGTTGCGCGTTTGCCTTATAAGCTTTCCGATATCCGCTGTGGTCATCATAATTCTTCCTCTACGGGAAGATATGGATGATAAAGACTAAAATCAAGTAAAACATTCCCGATCAGGAAGAAAATGGGTGAATGCCATGATTCAGTATGCAAAAGTAACCGATCGGGAAGATTGTGTGATTGGCGACTCAAAGGGGATTCCAGTTGATGGCAATTCATGTTACTTACCGAGTTCGACGCGCTGACCCAGCGTCGAACTCGGGCGGTCCACAAAACTGTGGACCAGAATCAGACCAAAATGAGGACCAAGAATTGATTTCATAACACGTAAGTATTTGAAATCATTGGTAAATAAATATGGATCGTGGCACGTCACTCGCGCCATTTCTTTCGGGGGTCTGGTGGAATAATTGTTGGTGTGGTTTCACCTATGTGCTTGGCGTTCCAACTACCTGCCGTTATTCAGTACTGACGGCATCTGTTCAGCAAGAAAGTCGAATACCCGCCTTACCCGGCTGCTGGATTTCAATTCTTTATGAGCGATCAACCACACCTCCTCATTTCCTTCGGCTCCGGGCAAGTTAATTCTATCAAGTCGATCATCCACGTCGCCAACAAAGGCGCCGTTGAAGCCGAGACCATATCCATCACACACCATCTGCCAGCAAAGTACTTGATTGTCGGACCGAAATTTGAAAGCGCTCCGTTCAATATTGACGCCTGCTCTGTTGAAGCCTTCGATGAGGCGCGTGGATCGATCGTAACCGATAAGCGAATGTTCCAATAGTTCAGCAGCATTTGTTGGCTGGCCGAAATTTTTTATATACTCTTTTGATCCGTACATATGGATTTGTACGTCGCCTATCTTTCGGCAATATAAATCACCGCTCTTTGGCTGATACATTCGAACGGCGATGTCTGCTTCGCGTCGTAGGAGGTTTTCAGTCGTATCCGATGAAACTACCTCAATCTCCAAATTTGGTTCGTCGTCTCGTAGGTTGGCCAAAACCTTAGGCAGCGCATACATGGCGATGATGTTGCTGGCGGTAATCCGAACGCTTCCCGTTAGGTGGGGTGACGTTTCATCGTCCGACGGCGAAATCTGCAAGGCGGTTTGGCTCATGACAGCGACTTTCTCCAGAAGATGCTCACCGCTTGTTGTGAGCATCATCCCAGAGATATCGCGGTCAAAAAGCCGTGCGCCAAATTGCTGTTCTAGCAACGAGATATGGCGACTGATTGTCGGTTGACTTGATCCGGTTTCTCGCGCTGCGGCCGAGACGGAGCCATATTCGCACACATCAGCAAAAGACTTTAAATGCGCCCAATTGAGAGTCGGATTTAATCCATTCATATATGGATATATATCTCCATTTTCTTCCTGTTTCCATCACTATTTTGAATTAGTAACATCAGTCTCAAATCACGGAGACTGTCATGAAAAAATCGCTCATCAATCCTATGTTTCCGACGTCGCTTATCGCAAGCGGACTTCTTATTGCAGCATTTTGGCTCTTGACCTATCCGTTTGAGGGGTTTGCTGGAGCAGAGGTGTCGACGCATGCCCTGTTTATTCCCGGGCAATATCTGCATCTGATCGGCGCGATAATGGGTGTTGTTGGATATTTTGGGCTTTATCTGACCCTTCGCGATTCAGCGGGAGGGTTGGCATTTCCGGCAGCCTTTATTGCCATCGTGGGAATGACATTGTTCGCCGCCGACGCGGTTATTGCGCTGGTTATTTTTCCAACGCTTGCGGCGCACGCTCCCAGCCTCTTGGACGCCGCGGGACCGATGTTCACAGGTCGTGTGCTGATGTTTTATATCATTTGTTACGCGACGCATATGACGGGCATCGTTCTACTTTCGGCATTAATGTTGCTCTATAATCGCGTCACAATCACGGGGATCTGTGCTTTTCTATTAGGGGGAATCGCCATGAATCTCCCACCGATACCGGGCATGCACTGGATTGCTATTTTAGGCGGCGTACTGTTCGGATTTGGTTTGTTGATGATTGGATTGGCTCTGCTCAAACGAGGTCAATAACATGGCCGTTCTCACCCCACAGAGAATGGCGGGTGAAAGAGCTCCCGTGATTCTCGAGTTGTGTGGGTTTGCCAACTGATTTAGCATGTCGCCCATGCGGTTATCTTTTCTTCCTGTTTTCATCCTCGCTCTTGTCACCAGCGCCTGCGCTGAGATCGACGCCTCGGCGCCTGATATCAGGCGGGCCGGATCCCAATCCACGGTGACTTATTGCGGCAGTCAGAAAATGGATCTATCCGGGCGCAAAGGGCAGGGCGGGTCTCAGGCGGTTATCTTATATATTCATGGCGGTGGATGGGAAACCGGTGACCGCAAAGGTGGGTTTGAAAGACGTCGGCTCAAGCCCTTGGTGCAGAATGGTTTTATAGTCGCAACGCTGGACTATAGACTGGCCCCGCAACATCGTCATCCTGCCCAAATTCACGATGTCAAATGCGCGATAAAATATCTCCGGCATCACGGCCCGGCTCTGGGCATCGACTCTGAGCGGATCGGGGTCATGGGCGATAGTGCGGGCGGCCATCTCGCCGCTTTGGCCGCGCTTACCTCGCCCCAGGATGGTCTTGAAGGACCCAATTTGGCGGGTGTCTCCAGTGACGTCCAAGCGGCGGCAACATTTTACGGCATTTTCGATCTGGTCAATGTCGAGCCGCACTCTCTAGCGGTTGATGCCGTGACACAAAATTTCCCAAATCGGGCGGCGCGGGCCCAAGGCTCCCCGATCATCTATCTTGATGCGGCTGATCCGCCGTTCCTGATTGTTCACGGCAAGCAAGACCGCTTTGTCGATATCGCGCAAAGTGTGAAACTGACGATTGGGCTGAAAAACGCAGGCCATGCGCCGCTGCTGGTCGCGGTCGAAAATGCTGGGCATGGCTTGGTTGCCCGAGGCGGCAAACCAATGCCGGAGACAGAAACGATCGACCAATTACTGGTCGCCTTTTTCACCGAACATTTGGCCAAATAAAAGCTTGAATAGGGTCGTTTCATCGGCCATCAGCGCTTTGCTTTCGCTTGCCCCTTGGGGGTTAAAAATGTTAGAAATAACAGGATTAAGGGGGTCTGATTCAACGATTGATTCGGGCTCTATTCTTTGCCCAAAAAGCACCCGAAAGACCACATGACAGATACGCCAGAAGATGATGACCAGAACGGGGCACCCGGATCTGGGGAACCACCTAAAAAACCCAAAGATGGTATTGGCCATATTTTCATCGAAGATGAAATGCGCCGGTCTTATCTTGATTACGCGATGTCGGTCATCGTCTCCCGAGCCATCCCGGATGCCCGAGATGGCTTGAAGCCAGTGCATCGGCGGATTTTGTGGTCGATGTATGAAAATGGTCAGACCCACGCCAAACCATTCAACAAATCGGCCCGGGTCGTCGGCGATGTGATGGGTAAATATCACCCGCATGGGGATCAGTCGATTTATTATGCGTTGGTGCGCATGGCGCAAGATTTCTCGATGCGACTACCGCTACTCGATGGCCAGGGTAATTTCGGTTCGGTCGACGGCGATAGCCCGGCGGCGATGCGGTATACTGAAGTTCGGATGGATAAGCCCGCGGCGGTGTTGCTCGAAGACATCGAGAAAGAAACTGTCAGTTTTCAGCAAAATTATGATGGCAAGGAAAAAGAGCCAACGGTTCTGCCAGCCAAATATCCCAACCTGTTGGTCAATGGTGCTGGCGGGATTGCGGTGGGCATGGCGACGAATATTCCGCCGCATAACCTTGGCGAAGTGGTTGATGCGACTTTGGCAATGATTGAGGATCCTGAGATTTCCGATGAGCAATTGATCGAGATCGTGCCGGGCCCGGACTTTCCCACGGGCGGCTATATTCTCGGCTCGACGGGGGCCAAATCCGGACTGCTCAAGGGCAAGGGCTCGGTGGTGATGCGCTCAAAATGCGAAGTTGAAGAGATCCGCAAAGACCGGATGGCAATCGTCGTCTCAGAAATTCCATATCAAGTGAACAAATCAATTTTGGTCGAACGCATTGCCGGCTTGGTCCGTAATAAAAAAATTGAGGGCATTGCCGATATTCGCGATGAGTCGAACCGGCTTGGTATTCGCGTTGTGATTGAGTTGAAACGCGACGGCAATCCAGATGTAGTGCTCAACAACCTCTTCAAACAATCTTCATTGCAGACCAGCTTTGGGGTCAACATGTTGGCGCTCAATGGCGGTCGACCAGAGCAGATGACATTGCGGTCCGTGTTGTCCTCATTCATTACCTTCCGCGAAGAAGTGATCACCAAGCGGACCAAGTTCGATCTTGGTAAAGCAAGAGATCGAGCGCATATTTTGGTCGGCTTGGCGATTGCGGTGGCCAATATCGATGAAATCGTCGCTCTGATCCGTAAGTCCCCTGATCCGGCTTCGGCCCGCGAAGGGTTGATGGCCAGAGACTGGCCGGCCAAAGACCTGGCGCCTCTCGTGGAATTAGTCGCGGACCCACGCTCACAACTTTCCAGCACCGGCACGTTGCGATTGTCTGAAGAACAGGCCCGTGCAATTCTCGACTTGCGCTTGCAGCGGCTTACCGCGCTTGGCCGCGATGAGGTCGGCGATGAGTTGAAAGCGCTGGCGACAAAAATCGAAGATTTCCTTGATATATTGCGCAATCGCGACCGCATTCTGACGATTATACGCGAAGACCTGAGTTCGGTGCGAGAGCAATTTGCGACACCACGTCGCTCGATCTTTATCGATGCTGGCTTCGAGATGGAAGATGAAGACCTGATCGTGCAAGAAGATATGGTCGTCACGGTCACTCATACGGGCTATGTCAAACGCACGCCGCTCGACACATATCGGGCACAGCGTCGCGGCGGCAAAGGCCGGGCTGGGATGAAAATGAAAGACGAAGATTTCGTCTCACAACTTTTTGTCGGTCATACGCACACCCCGCTTCTGTTCTTTACCTCTGGCGGCATGGTTTATAATATGAAGCTTTGGCGTTTGCCGGAGGGCGCGCCAACTTCCCGTGGCAAAGCCTTTGTCAATCTGTTGCCAATCGGCCAGGATGAACGGATCACCAATATTTTACCCTTGCCCGAAGATGAAGATGTTTGGGACACCATGGACATTATGTTTGCGACCAAATCTGGCGGTGTCCGGCGCAACAAATTGTCAGACTTCAAACGCATCAATCGCAATGGTAAAATAGCCATGAAACTTGACGAAGGCGACGCCATTGTTGGGGTCTCGCTGGCGCGCGAGGAGGATGACATTCAATTGACCACGGCGAATGGCCAATGCATCCGCTTCCCGGTTGAAGCGATCCGGGTCTTTAGTGGCCGGACATCGACCGGGGTACGCGGCATTAAATTGGGTGATGACAAGGAGATGGGGGCTGATAAAGTAATATCGATGTCAGTCTTGCATGGCGTCGATGTCATACCAGAAGAAGCCAGAGGCTATCTCAAACATGCGAGCGCGATGCGCCGGGCGATGTCAGGCGAAGACGAAGAGATGAGCTCTGAGGAGGGCGATGCAGTGACATTGTCATCGGATCGCTTGGCCGAATTGGGCGCGCGTGAACAATTCATTTTGACCGTCACGGAAAATGGCTTTGGCAAACGGTCGTCTTCTTATGAATACCGGACTTCCGGTCGTGGCGGCAAAGGCATTGCCGCGATTGTTACCAATAAGCGTAACGGTCATGTCGCCGCGTCTTTCCCGGTGGAGGAAGCTGACGAGATTATGCTGGTCACCGATGGCGGGCAGTTGATCCGGACGCCGGTCAAAGACATACGCATTGCCGGGCGTAACACCCAAGGTGTAACCGTCTTTAAAACCAGAGCTGACGAGCGGGTGGTGTCGGTTGAGCATGTCAGTGACACTGACAGCGAAGAAGAGGCAGATGAGGGGTAAATTGACATGACCAAGAAACGAGTTGCTCTTTATCCCGGCACCTTTGACCCGATTACTAATGGTCATCTTGATATTATGGAACGCGGGGCCAAGCTGGTCGATCAGTTGATCATCGGCGTCGCCATTAATGAGGCAAAAAAACCGCTCTTCTCTCTGGCCGAGCGTGTTGCCATGGTCGAAGCTGAAGTCGCGCCGATTTCAAAGCAAGCCGGAATTATAATCAGTGTACAACCCTTTGATGGCTTGCTAATGCATTTTGCCGAAGAGGTTGGCGCCCAATTCATTCTCAGAGGCCTACGTGCTGTTGCTGACTTCGAATATGAATTTCAGATGGTCGGGATGAACGCCTATCTCAATGATGAGATTGAGACCATCTTCTTGATGGCTGATCCCCATCATCAGGCTATCGCGTCCAAATTGGTCAAGGAAATTGCTAGGCTGGGCGGCAAAATCAGCGACTTCGTCCCGAAAGATGTCGAGACCTTGCTGCTCGCAAAATTTCAGTGATGTAACTGGGATGTTGCCCCTTTACGACTAAGGCAAATCCGGACGTTGCAATGCCGGGCTGTCTTTGGTCATCACATGGACATCAACATTATCTTCAAAACCTTCAATGGTGACGCCATCTGTTGCGATTGAAGAGACCGTGAATGTGACGTAATATTTTTCATATGTTTCTCCGGCGCGGCCGGTTATTTGGCCCAAAAATCTCTGCTCGGTGATTTGAATGTTGCCGGTCAAATCATGCTTGACCACTGGTTTGGGCGCGTCGCCAAATATAGCATCCGAGTGCTGATTATTAATCCATTGATCGACGCCATCCTGGCTCGTTGCTGGCGAGAATATGACTAATTGCCCGAGGGGCATAATTTTGCGACCTTCGCTTGTAAACAGGATCCGGATCACCGCTTTTTGCTGTTCGAAAATATACATTCGCAGCGCCGGGCCAAAGCTATATTGGCTGAAATATCTATCGACGGTGATGACCCGGGCACTGTCAATGGTCACCGGTTTGGGTTTCTTGGCACTGGCGAGAGCCTGGGCAAAAGTCAGAGCCATGATTATGGCCATGAGGGGGAAGAATATGCGCATTGAGTTAGCTCCTTTGGCCAAGTAGTATAGTCGATAAATCGGTTCCCTGCTATGCTAGATGAAGCGGGGCGGGATCGGGATATCCTTCTCCCCATGAGCCGCTTTTTTCTTGCCATTTTGGCCTCACGCCGCCATTGTCCAAGCGAATTTTCATCACAAATAAAGGCGAGACGATCATGGCAGATGTGGCAGTCATCGGGGCGCAATGGGGCGATGAAGGCAAGGGCAAGCTGGTCGATTGGCTCTCGGCCCGAGCCGATGTGGTGGTCCGGTTTCAAGGCGGGCATAATGCGGGTCACACCTTGGTGATTGATGGCAAGGTGTACAAATTATCGCTGCTGCCATCTGGGATTGTGCGCGGTGGCAAAGTTTCGATTATCGGTAATGGCGTTGTAGTTGACCCTTGGGCGCTGGTCTTGGAGATTGAGAAATTGCAAGGCCAAGGGGTGGCGATCACGCCGGTCAATCTCCTGATCGCCGAAAACGCCCCCTTGATCCTGCCGCTTCATGGCGAATTGGACTCAATTCGCGAAGGCGCGGCCAGCGCGGAAAATAAAATCGGCACGACCAAGCGTGGTATTGGCCCGGCCTATGAAGACAAGGTAGGTCGGCGCGCCATTCGGGTTATTGATCTGGCTCACCCGGACACACTGGCTGACAAAATCGACCGGCTGCTCAGCCATCATAATGCCTTGCGTCGTGGACTTGGGGTTGATGAAATTGATGCGGGCAAATTGTTGGCTCAGCTGCAAGAAATTGCGCCAAAAATTTTGCCCTTTGTCTCACCAACATGGCGGGTGCTTGATGATGCCCGAAAAGCCGGTAAGCGGATTTTGTTCGAAGGCGCGCAAGGCGTGTTGCTCGATGTCGATCATGGCACGTACCCTTTTGTCACCTCCTCCAACACAGTTGCCGGGCAAGGCGCGGCCGGGGCGGGCCTTGGGCCGCATGCGATTCAATATGTATTGGGCATTGTCAAAGCTTACACCACAAGGGTGGGCGAGGGACCGTTCCCGACAGAAGACACTGAAAAAGATGGCCAGATGCTGGGGGAGCGCGGGCATGAATTTGGCACGGTCACCGGCCGCCAGCGGCGCTGCGGTTGGTTCGATGCGGTAATTGTCCGCCAGACCTTGAAAATCGCTGGCGTCACCGGCGTAGCCCTGACCAAACTAGATGTGCTGGACGGTTTTGAAACGTTAAAAGTCTGTACCGGGTATAAATTGGGCGACCAAGTGCTCGATCATTTTCCGGCGGGCCAAGATGCGCAAGCCGCCGTTGAACCAGTTTACGAACAGATGGCAGGCTGGAGCGGCTCGACCGCGGGGGCCAGAAGCTGGGCTGATTTGCCCGCCGAAGCAGTTAAATATGTCCGCCGGATCGAAGAATTGCTCGGGTGCCCAATCGCCTTGGTCAGTACCTCGCCAGAGCGCGAAGATGTGATTTTGATGAAAGATCCATTTGAAGGGTAAGGGCATGAAATTCTATACGCTAAAAACTTGTGATACCTGCCGCAAGGCGTTGAAGGAGATTCGTGCCGCCGGGCATGATCCGGTAGTCATTGATGTCCGCGCCGACGGTGTGTCCACGACTGATATCAAGCGCTGGCTAAAATCTGTGGGAATAGAAAAACTGCTGAATAAAAAAAGCACGACATGGCGCGGGTTAACTGATGCTGAGAAGGCAGAGGCAGATAAATCCAAATCTGATGGCGCGGGCGTCGTCGCCTTGCTGGTGACAAATCCAACCTTGATTAAACGCCCAGTGATTGAAAGCGATCAAGGCATCAGCGTTGGCTGGACTGAAGACGTGAAAGCGGCGTTATTATAGGGCCTCAATTTGCTCTCCATCGCGAGTTAGAGTGATGTTTTCCTCTCCCCTGGGAGAGGCACAAATTTCCTTAAAATTTGGGTGAGGGGACTGATTCCCCGCTCTCGATTTGAAAAAATGGTGGGCTGCAAGCCTATCAAAACAGACCCAAGGAGGGCGGGTGAGGGCGTCGATAAAATCCTCATCAAGCACCGCTTGCCACGGCGAAGACCGGGGCATCCATCTCCTGAAACTTGCGCCACATGCCGTCCGCTCTGTTTATTCTTTTCCCGTGATGGACCCCACGGTCTTCGCCGTGGGGAGCGATGATCTTATATTCAAGACATCAGCGTTGGCTGGACTGCAGAAGAAAAAGCGGCGCTGGTTTAACTCACTTGTCAATCAGGATCATGATCGCGTCCATCTGCGTTTTGGCGTCCCTATAGCCAAGCTCGATCAGATCACCGACATAATGGGGTTCGAATAACAGATAGCTCGGCAGCACCCAAGGCGCTTTCATCGCGCCGATTGAGCGCAGCAAGGTGCGGATCGAGAACGGCAGTTGATGGGCGTGTTTACCAGCGATCGGGCGGACATCTTGGGATGGGCTGATCATATGCAGGCCGATGGGTTTTAGCGGGGTCTCTG
>JAZGEB010000039.1:0-13667 GCA_036478515.1 Parvularculaceae bacterium
CCCGGCATGAGCTGCATCACTGTCCAGTAAGACAGCAAAAGTAGCGGTGCCAAGTTTCAACGGGGCCAGTTCTTGGGCCACGGCTTTATCGAGTTTCTTGGCCGTTTTGCGCCGCGCTAGTGACAGCTTCTCGGCGGCCCCAAGATATGCCTTTTGGGTTGTGGCCACGGTCTGTTTCAACGCCGCTAAATCAGCTTCCCCATGTTCGAGCAATTGCAACTGGCTCACCAACTCTGCCAAATAGGGTCCGAGCTCATCTGGTCCAGTATTATATTTTCGCGCCGCAGCCCGTAGGCTGAACAGGCGTTGCTCAACCACTTCTAATTCTTGCGGGTCAAATTCAAACGATACAACGGATTGCTGGGCTGCGCTTCTGGCTTCTTGCACCTCGCTGAGCATGCCATCCAGTCGCGCGACCAACGCCGTCAACTCCTTGGCACTATCGCCAGCAAGTCGCGCAGCTGCTTGTTCCACCCGGCCCAATGCCCCCGACAGCCGGGTCTCCAACCCATCCTCGGCAAGACATGTCAGCGCCTCATTTAAATCACTGACAACTTTTTCTGCCGCCATCAACACCGAACGGCGCTCTGCCAGACTGGTTTCTTCGCCTTTTTCTGGGGTCAGTTTTTCCAGCTCCGCAACAGCAAAGCGCAGCCATTCAGCCTCGCGCTGAGCAGCATCACGGTCCAAAACCCGGTCTGCTAAGGCAGTCTGCGCCGCGCGCCATGCCGCCCAATCCGCCCGGATTTTGACCAGCAGTTTTTCGTGATCGCCAAAATCATCGAGCAAAGCACGATGGGCCCCAGCATGCAGAAACCCTTGGGCTTGATGCTGGCCATGAACCTCAATCAGGGTTTCACCAACCTGGCGCAGTAGCGCGACACTCACGGGCATATCATTGATAAAGGCTCTAGCGCGGCCATCGGCCCCTTGGACCCGGCGCAACATCACCAAGCCGTCGACCTCTTGTGTCGGTAGACCATTTTCCTGCAACACCGACCACACCGGGTGGTTTTCACCAACCTCAAAACTTGCCGAGACAATCCCGCTTTGCGCCCCTTGGCGGACCAGACCTTTGTCCGATCGCCCACCAGTGGCCAGATCAAGGCTATCGAGCAAAATTGATTTGCCGGCCCCGGTCTCGCCGGTCAACGCTGTTAAGCCGCCGCCAACCGACAGGGTCAGCCGATCAATCAGTACGATGTCTTGAATATGAAGTTCGCTCAGCATGGCGCCCGAACCGTTACGGCCTCGATTATTTTTCCCAATCGTCCGGGTTGGTCTCAATAACAGGTTGCGACGCAGTCTCGCCGCTTATGTCCTTTGCGGCATCAACAACCCGTTCTGGGGCTCGCGCAACATCTTCAATTGGCAAATCAGTTGGCAGGTCTGAAGGCGGGGCAATCGCATCGCCGATAACACTTGGTGACGGCGCTGCTGCCGATACATCAACAGGCGACAAAGGCCGCGGCGCATCTGCTTGCTCTGCGACTTGCTTGGCTTCAGACGCGAGTAACGGCTTCACATTTCGTTTTTCAAACAACGCATAAGTATCGCCATACCAACGCGAGCCTTTATAATTATACCCTAAAATAGCGGCATGGCGTTTCGCTTCATCATACAGGCCGAGCTCTAAATAAGACTCAACCAACCGGTGCAAGGCTTCTGGCACATGGCTGGTGGTCTGATATTGTTTCACCACAGTGTCAAAACGATTGATTGCGCCAACATGTTGGTTGCGCTTTAAATACCACCGACCAACATCCATTTCCTTGCCGGCAAGGTGGTCATGGGTGAGGTCGAGTTTCAGCCGCGCGTCTCTGGCATATTCTGTATCCGGATAGCGATTGACCACATCGGTTAGCGAGTTGAGGGCATTGAGCGTAATGTCTTGGTCGCGACCAACATCGCGGATCCGTTCATAATGGCACATCGCCCGCAGATAATAGGCGTAAGGCGCATCTTTATTGCCGGGGTGAATGTCGATGAAACGCTGAATATTTTCCAGCGCCTCTTCATAATCATTTTGCTGATATTGCGAAAACGCAGTCATCAACATCGCCCGGCGGGCCCAAGCTGAATAAGGGTGCTGGCGTTCAACCTCGCCAAAATAGACAATCGCCTCATCATAGCGCTTGCGCTCTAACCGGTCCAAGGCACTGAGATACAAGGTCTCAACCGGCTCTTCGACATAAGCGAATTTGTCTTTGGACTTGCCCGAACTGGAACAGGCGCTCAAGCTCATGGTGATGGCAAGAAGAGTAAGAATGGCGGCGCTTTTAGCGGATAAACGCATGAACTGAAAATCTCCGAAGCAAGGGTCAAAATATCCCATTTGGTTCTATGGGGAGTTTGCCAAAGGGTCAATTAAACATGCAGCAAGAGGCCGCAAAAAAGGCCAGCAAAATAGGAAAGCAAAATCGCGCGTTCTAAGCGGTTGCCCGGCTGGCAGCGACCGCACCCAGTTCAACCAGCTCAACCGCGCTGGTGCCAATGGCGTCCATCACCGCTTGGGCCAATTGCACATTCAGGTCATGGCCGGGTTTAAAGGCCATCACATGGCCCGCAATTGGCAGCCCGAGGAGATAGAGATCTCCGAGCAAATCCAGCGCTTTATGCATCGCAAATTCGCTTTCAAAGCGTAAGCCACCGGCGTTCAACACCGCGCCATCATTGACGATAATAGCATTATCCTCAGAGCCGCCCAGGGCCAGGCCCTGTTCGCGCATGGTCTCAACATCTTTGAGATTGCAAAAGGTCCGCGCCGCAGAAACATCTGCGCGGAAAATTTCTGGCGTTACATCAAAGCTGACGCTCTGGCGGCCAATCGCCGGGTCGGGAAAATCGACCAACACATCAAGGGTCATCTCGTCTTCGCCAGTGGGTAGAATATAAGCCCAGCGATCGCCCTGCTGGACCGAAATTTTCTCAATAATCCGCAAAGCCCGGCGCGGCGTTGCCACAGCGCAGACCCCGGCTTGATCAATCAGCGCGACAAAAGGTTCAGAACTGCCATCCATAATCGGCACTTCGGGTCCATTTAGCTCAACCATCACATCGGTCAGGCCAAAACCGGCAAAGGCTGCCAATAAATGCTCAACCGTCGAGATCGAGACCCCATGCTCATTGGCCAAAGTGGTTCCAAGAGTTGTGGTCGCGACATTGGCTGGCGAGGCTTTGACCGAAATACGGGCAAGCTCATCAGGCTGGTCATGAACGTTTTCTGAAGCCAAAAGGTCAATCCGGCGAAAGACAATACCGGTGCCAGCCAAAGCCGGCCGCAGGGTTAAAGTAACATCCCGGCCTGAATGAAGGCCATGACCAAGACAGGATACGGCATCTTTGAGGGTTAACTCAGAGTTAGAAGATGCGCCCATATCTAGTTGATCAAACAAGAATTTATCCCTTAACACGACAGATTATTGAAGGCATATGCCGACCCTTGATCAGTCGCTTACCCACTTTTGTACAGCCAATATGATAAACATAGCTGCAACCATCAAATAAAGGTTTGTTTCGATATGTTACGCCCAAAAAAAAGACCATGATGCGCTGCACAACGCCTTCCAGCAAAAACGCCGTCATCCTGAATTTGTTTCAGGATCTCACCAAATTATGAACGGTGCTGGCCTCATGAGATCCCGAAATAAATTCGGGATGACGGTTTGAAATTGTTTGCGGAGCGGATGGTACGGGATGACTTTATTATCGACCCCTCACCCGCTCGCGAAGGGCTTCGCTGGCCTCTCCCAAAGGAGAGGCGAAGAAGAGCGCTGCTTTCCTCTCCTACCCCTTTTTCTTGGGAGGAGAGGCACAAATTTTTCTTAAAATTTGGGTGAGGGGTCGCGCTATCAACGATCTCCTAAATCTTTGACATTTTATATGAGCTCTGGGTTGAATTTCTGCGCTTACGAGCCGTTGCCCCGAGACCAGCCAATCCGATGAGCATCGGTATGAAGGCAGCTGGCAAAGGTACTTCTGCCGTTTCAACCAATTCTATCGTGATCGTCGCGAGGGAGAAATTAGTCCCGCCAGTGAGAAAGTCGATCAAGCTACCATCCAAAACTTGCCCATTGGCCAAGGTAAGCCCGGCAAAGGCCGCAAGCGATTGACCGGTGGAAATCACACCGCCCTCGGTTGCTCCCGCCGCGCCATTCCCGCCGACAACAAAAGGAGATCCTAAAGTGTCGAGAACTTCAGTTCCGGCGTCGAAAAGCGATAGGCCAGTCACTGCAATCACCCGATTACCGAGGAAATTCCCCATAGCATCAAACAACTGAAGAGCATTGTCCGTGCCGATGAATGTGTCATTGGACGGCAAGACCATCGACAGGAAGGTAAAGAACTGATTGGCCATTTCATTGACATCGAACTCGGCTGATGCGGTTTCCCCGGGTTCGATAATGGGTGCCGGACCAAACCCGCCAGGTGCCCCGATCACGCCGCCTTGTGATGTTGGGTCGATGGCGGTGCGCTCAGCGGCAATCACGGAAGGGTCCCCGCCTTCTGCCAAGGCTTCAAGCCCGGGAGAAGCTGCAACGCCGGCCTCCCAAGCATCAAAGGCGGCGCTATGAAAAGCGACGTAAAGCGGCGTCAAATGGAGGCCATTAATTTGCGAATTATTGGTGATTGTCACACGAATTGTCGCCGCTTGAGCGGTCGCAAACAAGCCCATGACCATTCCGGTCAAGGCAACACCGCTTGCGATTTTTGTCAGTATTCTTCTGGCTCTGCGCGCCATAATACTCTCCCATTGGTGAACGCAGGCTCGAATAAGCCCACGAGGAAAGTATTATCCGCTCATTACGCTGGCGCATAGAGTTTGGCTGATCACTTTTCTACGACCTCACGATTACGTGATAATCGCTTAGCGCTTACCGCCGCGGCGCAAGAATGCCGGAATATCTAGATCAGGATCATCCTCGCCGTCAAACAAATCACTCTCCGGGGGCCGCGCTTTTGGCGCGGCTTGCTTGCGATAGACCGGGTTGGATTTTTCCGGGCTTTCAGCACCGCCAAAGGTTTCTTTGAGCAAATCAACCGCCGCACTGAGCCCACCTTGGGCCGCACCGGGGAGACGAAACGGGTTTGATTTTTTCGGCGGCTGAACCGGGGCTTGGGCTTGCTCGCCTTCGGTTAGCATCTTGCGAATTCGAGCTTGAACATCGCCAACCGGGTTTTGCTCTGGCGCTGTGTTTGGAACAGAATTGCTCATTTGCGGCATCTGTGGCGGCGTGGCCGCTTGGGGCCGGTGGATCGCGGGCGGCGCTTTTGCCGCAACTTTTGGCGCAGCGGGCCGGGATGGCTGATTAAGGATCGGCTCATCAAACAGACTACCGGCTGATGGTTGCTGGGCAGGTTGCCGCGTTTGGGCAGGCGTTGCCCCGCGGTGAATAACCGCTGCTCTGCCGCCTTCTAAAGCTTCCTCACAATCGATACCGGTGGCAACGACAGAAACCCGCATCTTGCCTTCCATGTCATGCGCAAAGGTCGAGCCGACAATAATGTTGGCATCCGGATCAACTTCGCCGCGAATGCGGTTCGCCGCTTCATCAACCTCAAACAGCTTCATATCCATGCCGCCAGTGATGTTGATGAGAACGCCTTTAGCGCCCTTCATCGATACTTCATCCAGTAACGGGTTAGAGATCGCTGCGGCGGCGGCTTCTGCGGCCCGGTTTTCACCCTCGGCTTCGCCGGTCCCCATCATCGCTTTGCCCATTTCATTCATCACTGAACGCACATCGGCAAAGTCGAGATTAATCAGGCCAGGCACGATCATCAGATCGGTGATCCCGCGCACGCCGGAATGGAGCACTTGGTCAGCCATGGCAAAAGCATCTGCAAACGTTGTATTATCATCGGCCAACCGAAACAGGTTTTGGTTTGGAATAATCAGCAATGTATCAACATATTGCTGTAAATCTTTGATCCCCTCTTCGGCGATCCGCATCCGCCGCGCGCCCTCGAAGTGAAATGGCTTGGTCACCACGCCGACGGTCAGGATATTGCGCGCTCTTGCCGCTTCGGCAATCACTGGCGCTGCGCCAGTTCCGGTGCCCCCGCCCATGCCGGCGGTGATGAAACACATATTCGAACCTTCAAGATGCTCGAGCACTTGATCAAGACTTTCGACCGCTGCGGCATTGCCAATTTCTGGTTGTGCCCCGGCACCGAGACCTTTGGTCACATCTGCGCCTAATTGAATTTTATGTTCTGCCAATGACAAACCAACCGCTTGAGCATCGGTATTAGCAACGACGAATTTGACGCCATCAAGCTCGCTCTGAATCATGTTGTTGACGGCATTGCCGCCTGCCCCGCCAACACCGATCACGGTAATGCGTGGTTTCAACTCTGTTACTGGTGGTACACTGAGATTTAATGGCATGATTTGGAACTCCGCTCGCCCGCCGATATTGGTTACGGGTTAAAGTTTCGTTCAGATCGGTTACCAAATGGTTAACGCGGCATTAACTTTATGGTCATGAAGAGGGATTTTATATCCCTTGACGATATTTAGACAATCAAGGAAGCGCCTTTTCCTTCCGCCATCAGCACTCAGACCCTAATTATTGATAAGTATGACAGGGGCAAAGCCGCCGCCTCGGGTTCTGAAATTTGTGGTTTGACCTTGATAAACCCGCGCCGCCATTGCGAAAGCCTGGCCACCAAAAGTATAAATCCGCAAATCAAATTTCAGCTTCACCGCCCCATCCGCAATCGTCACAACGCGCAAAGAAGGCGGCACAAATTCCTGCGCCACATGGGAACCGCCTGAAATCTGGCCCCAGACTTTCGTGGTGATTTTACGGCCTCGATAGGCCGCGCGCGAGCCAAACCCATCACGTGGCTTAAAAAACAGAACTTTGCGCTGGGTCCAAAGCTCGTCTGCATTCCCCGGCTCTAAAGCCACCGTTTTTGGAACGGAGTTGAGCGCGGCACGGTGCTGCGGATTGAGGCCAAAACCGGACAGCTCCTGATCATCGCCGAACAATATCAAATTACGCTTATCGGCAAATAATGCATGATGAAATGGCGCTGGTGAGAGAACAACTTGCCTGCATTCATAGGCAGCTTTGATGTGTTGATGCCGGGGATCTTCGAGCATGAAATCCGTTAGGCGATTATAGATCATATCGATCTTCTGCTCGCCGACATAAAGCCCGCCTTGCTTGGCAATAACTTCACCCGGATCGGCGATCAACACGTTAATGCCATTTTTTTCAAGCAGGCTTTTTGCGATCAGCATATCAGGATACAGATATTGCTCAGCCGGGTCTTCATCGATAATGGCCAGGGTTTTTAACGCCGTGCCACCACCCAGTTTGAACTCATGACCAAACATGGAAACCAAAAACGCATCGATAGATTGCTCATTAGGCTTTGCGCCATAAATCTTGCTTTCATAGCAACAGGTAAAATCAGAACCGACAGCATGCAGTAATTTACTCACGATAAACGCCCCGCCCGCATTGGTGTTTACCTCGATTAATCTGGGGCCTTCATCACTGAGGTGAAAATCATATCCCAAAATCAATCCATGTGTCTTTTCGACAGGCAATTTGATCCCGGCCCGCGCCAGCACACTGTCCTGAAAAGGTTGAAGATGTGTCAGTGCCTCAATAGCGTCAATGGTCGACAGCATCGCTGCGTGGTCATCATTGCTGACAAATACGGGTGTTTGTGCGAAAATATTTTCGCGCCCCTTCAACAGATCATCGACCTGTTTCGATAAGCCGCATTGTCCCAACCGCCGATCGATATCCGCCCGCGCGAGCGGTAGGCATTCACAATCAGTATTGATATTTGCGATCATGCTCATGCCGCATCATAACCAATATCGGGGTAACAAAAAGTTCTTATTGAGCCAGAAATGACTGAATGTCCCGGGCCACCAAATCAGGAGCTTCTTCCATCGGTAAATGGCCGATGCCATCATAAACGATCACCTGCGCATCAGGGATTGCTGTTTTAAATTTCACCGCATCCTCGACCAAAATCACTTGGTCTTGCGCGCCCCACAAAATTAAGACCGGCACCGACATCGTGCCAAGGCGATCCCACTGTTTTGAGTAGCGTTTAATCTTTGCCCGATCAATTGTCGCTTGGCGATTGCCGGGAAAGCGCAGCAATTCCCAATAGCGATCAATCATCAGCTCAGTGACAATTTTGGGGTCACCGACTGTTTGCTTTATCGAAGCGGCAACCAGAAAACGCGGGGTGAATTTTTTCGCCAGCACTTTGCCCAGAGGCGAGGCCATCAGCCGAAAGCCAATATTCGAAGGCGGTTTGGCCTGTGTTGGCGCGCCTGATGGGTCGAGCAAGACGATAGCGTCGATCCGCTCTGGTACGGATAATCCTGCTTGCCATGAAACCCAGCCGCCCATTGAATTGCCAACCCAGACGGCTGAGCTGATCTCGACCTCATCCATGACCGCGAATACAGCTTCTCGCATCGCGGCAGCTGAATAATCCCGTTGCGGATGCGGTCCAGTCAGGCCATGACCCGGCAAATCGAGCGAGACTACTCGGAAAGATTGGTCGAGCCGATCGACCAGCGGCTCCCATGTCTGCAGCGATGAACTCGAGCCATGGATCAACACCATGGCCGGGGCATCACGTGGACCTTGATCACGATAATGGATTTGCATCCCCGACACGCCAGTCGCGAAAGTTGCTCCGGGGCCGCCATATTTTGCGATCATTTCATTCTTATTCGTATCCGGCGTCCAAAAAATAATCGCCAACCCGGCCAGAACAACCAACACCACCAAACATATGCGACCCAAAAGTTTCATCTAAAACCCGCCGCCGGTTTTAAACCCGCCGCCGCCACGACGGCCGCCTCTGGAGGACGGAAAACGAGGTGGACGTGGGCGCGATCGACGCCGGGAACCTCTTCTTGACCCACCGCCCCAATTGCCACCCCCCCAAGATCCGCCAATCGGACCATTGCGAAACGGGTCTGGCAAGCCACGCCCGGAGGACCAGACGAGGCCGCCAAAATCAAAATCAGCCTCCCTTCGGCGCATCCGGTGGGCCCGCTGAAGATGTTTCCAAATCGACTCACGCCTAGTGCCACCACGCAGCATCTCTTGCAGCAATATCGCCAGCCGATCCCAATTTTTAAATTCAGAATAAATACTGTCATAGCGCGACAATTTAAACTGGCGGCGCAGCTCTTCGACTTCTTTCAGGGATCTGTGCTGTTTGGTCACCAATCCTTGCTCTTCGCGCAAATGGGCTGCCAGTCCATCTCGAGCTTGCTCATGCTCGCGCAGATCATCGATCAGAATGTCATCCTCAGGCAGAGGCGTTTCTAGCGATAGCAACCGTAATTCGTGTAAAGAACGTTGCCGCAAGGCATTGACCAGCATGTTTAAGGCATCGCGATAATAGCGGTTCTCACCTCTGGCGATCTCGCCCTGCTCCGCCACGCCATCGAGGTGGCGCTGTTCTGTTGTTGCAATCTGCGTATCTAGTTTAATCAACACCTGCTCGGCTTCCTGAGCCGCGATGCGCAACTTAACGACTCCGTCATCATTGAGCGCATTTTCTTCCATTTGGCGCAATGTGACCGTACTCGCCTCGGCGGTCGCGACAACTTGTTGGTGATGTTCGGCCAATCGTTTAGGGATTTCGAGCAGCATATAATAATTTCGCCGAGCCTTATCATATCCACATAATCGGGCCACCCAATTATCCAACATTTTACTTAAGCCGCGACGGCTATAGTCCGGCGTGCCAAATTTTCGCGCCCACAGATAAGAGAATAATTGATCTTGCTCATAAGGAATGCCTTTTTCCTTGCGATCTGTTTGCGCCAATTCGACCTTTCGCTCCGCTTGTTCAGCAATATCTATGGCTTGCTCTGCATCGCTCAATTGCGCTTGATAGGCTTTAGAAGCGATCAGACGCGTTTGCGTTTGGGCCACCGCTTGATCAAATTTGCCTTGAGCTTCATCAGTCACCCCGGCGTGTTGTTCTCTTTGGTCTTCCAAGGTTGATAATTCATTGGCCAATTCTTCGACCACCTGAACTTGCTGCGCATACAGATTTTCATGGCTCTCCAATAACGCAGCAGCCTTTTTATCTATTGCGCCAAGGGACCCGACAGTTTCATGCTCGTTCAGCGAGGATAGTCGATAGCGAGCTAATTGCTGGAGTATCTCGGCTTCTTGGCGACGGTGCCCGGCTAACTCTCTGGTCGAGGCGGCGACCTGTTCCGACAGCTGGGCGGTTACCGAACGCACATCTCTGGTCATTTGGTCAATATATCGCAATGCCTCTCGGCCAGTGACGCGCTTGCTCATCTTACCACTCCCAAATCATACCGCCATCGGTGATGACGCTATAGGAGGGCTCTAACACGCCTCGTTGTTTCTGGCCGACAACATCTTCTTGAATGATGCCATCATCGGACTTATCACTCCGGATACGGCCCATGGTGACTTCGTCAACTCGAATGCCCCATTTGCGAACATGTTTCACCGTGCCGCTTTCTTCACTCATAATGTCTGTCTCAATTGTCGCGCCCTGCTCGTCAATCGCCTCGACGATGAGGTAAAAATTGCGCGTGCCCTGATTGACATCCGGAATCCGCCAGACACCGCTATTCTCGCCGGCCCGGTTGACCACGCGAATTGTATAAACCTGTTGCAAGGTAGTTGTTATACGGTCAATTTCAGCCAGGGTCTTACTCGCACTATCTGCATCCTGCGCCGCTAATTGCGCTTGTCCTTGTTTGTAGAGACTTTCAACTCTAGCAACCACGACCGGGTTTTGCGCCATCTGCGCTGCCAGATCCCGACCTGCTGTCAGGTCACCGGGCAGAATATGGGTTAGATAATGCTCGGCCTGTTCGGCTTGTTGCGTCTGGGGCCGTTGGACGCCAAAGAAGTAGGCCGACCAAATAAACGCTGCCAGCACGCCGACAAACCCGAGGGTGCGAAGCCACCGCCCTCTGGCGACGTAGAGCTTCGCTAACCTCGTGCTGAACGAATTTTTTGGGGGCACATATGTGAACCGACTTTCCTCTAGCGCCGCGACACCCTCAGCCAAAACCTTGTCTGTAACCGTGATCCCTTGGGAGGCATATATTTCCTTCAGGCGGCTGATTAAATCTTCCCGGCGGCCATCCGCATTTAATTCTTTTTCAACAAGCCGTGAGCGATGGCGCAACGTATCGACGACATCCATCGCCAACATCACATCATCAAGACTTTGGCCAGAAGCAACAATCTCGGTCATTCTTGGGTCTTTGCTTTCTTAGATAATTCGGGACTTTTAAACGCCAAGCGTTGCGCCGCTCTCAACCAGTCGCGCCATGCGGCGCTTGCCATCTTCGACAGCATCGCGAATTTCTTCTGAGTTTTGCGTCGACAACTTGCGCATCTCAGCAATGATTTCTGTCGAACGCTCTTGGTAGGCGACCACTGAATCGACCAGTTTTTTCACCGCCGCAGCGCGCACCGTTGGGCCATAGCCTGCTTCCAAAGCGGCTTCTTGCACTTTGCCGCCAATTTCAGACAAGGTTTCGAGACTGTCTTCGATGCCCTTTTTCATGGCCTCTAAGGTTTGCGTGGTTTCGTGCAAGCCGTGCATCCCGGTAAAAGAGGCGGACAGAGCCGTCAGCACCGTCTCATTGGTCGAGAAGAAGGAAACCGCCTGAGCATAGACCCGCTCTTTAGCGTTGGTGGTCTGATTGAGCCGCGCCATCACCACTTCTGAGGTATTATAACCAACGGTGATATTGTCAGACAGGTCTTTGGCAATTTGATAGCGCTTTTCCTGACGCTGCAAATGGCGTAATTTCTCGTCGCGATCCAGCTCAAGACGAGCCCGCTCGGCTGGCTCATCGCCCGTAAAAGCTGTGACCGCTTCGGAGGCAGCGCTCAGCACATCCTTGGCTGTGGCCAATTGCACCTCGCCGACTTTTTGAATTTCCAATGCCAACACTTCAGACTGTTTCAGCGCCCCGCGAAAATCCTGATAGGCTTCAAGAATGGTCTGCTCGCGCTCGATTTGATCGCGGGTGTCTTTGACCACATCCAGATATGTGTCGCGGATTTTATCAAACCTTGAGGCAATGTCGCCCCGGGTCATCTTCATCCAAACCGTGCTAAAACGCTCCATCGTCGAGACTTTGCCATCTTCATATTGGTCAACCAGACTTTTGGCATCGTCGCGGATTGAATCGAAGGCAGTGGTGATTTTTTCATAGCGCTCGCCATAATGCATGCCGCGGACTTGTTCGCGCACGATTTCATTAAAATGACTGGCCTGATCAAGCGTCCGGGCAATCGCCACGGCTTTATTTTCATCGAGATCTGAGATTTGGTCGATCAAGGCTACAATCGGCGCTGGGTCATCCTTGCCGACTTCAAATCCAAGATCGCGAAGCTGGTTCATGGCTTTGTCGAGGTAGCGCATTGCGGAAACTTGATTGATCTGCGGCAGTGATGGTTTTGCCATTGAAATTCTCCCTATTTCAGGTTGTCTTGCTTTGGTGTCGCACACACGGCTCATTCGGGCAACGCCAGAGATGTTATTGGTACAGCTTTGCTTTTTAGCTTGTCGCGAGGCTTTTTCCACGCCAAGTAAGGCCATGAAACACCCCCCTCAATCCGACATCTTTGGCGGCGGCATTGACCCGTCTATTCGTTCTTGGCCCACGGCGGTAAAACGCGGGCTGCGCCAGAAATGTCCTGCCTGTGGCACCGGCAAAATCCTCTACAGCTACACCAAAGTCAAAGATACCTGCGCCTCCTGCGGCCTCGCCCTCGCTGGCCATCAGGCTGATGACATGCCGCCTTATGTGACCATGCTGATTTCCGGGCATATCATCATCCCCCTCGCCCTCTATTTCGAGCGCAGCCTTGATCCGCCAATGGGTCTGCAATTTTTGATCTGGGGACCGGCATTGCTTGGCCTCACTTTCTGGCTTTTGCCGAGGGTCAAAGGCGCTATTATTGGCTTGCAATGGGCTCATAGGATGCATGGCTTTTCAGATAGCCCGGCCGAAGACCTCGAACAAAGCCTGAAATAAGGAAAATCGCCGCTTTAGGGATGAAATTACCTTGACTTGCAGGCGAGCCGCTCATATTTTCCGGCTTCATTTTCACGTGAGGATGCGTGAGATCAAGGAGTTCCGGCAATGGCTAAGCCAACCACCATCAAAATCCGCCTAAACAGCACTGCTGATACAGGCTTTTTCTACGTGACTAAGAAAAACACCCGCAACATGACCGAGAAAATGGTCGTGCGCAAATATGACCCGGTCGCGCGCAAGCATGTTGAATTCAAAGAAGGTAAGATCAAGTAAGCTGATCAAATTCGACCAAAGAGCCGCCTTTGAAGGCGGCTTTTTTATTGCTGGACTGCCAATCGAGCCTTGAGGCGCTTTTTATACCAGCGATGAAACGGCCGTTCTAAGAACAAAGTCGCCGCGCAAGCCAGCACAGTCGTAATGATCAGAGCTACCAGCATGGCCAGACTAGAAGCATAAATATCCAGCCCCACCTTGATCAACACCCGGCCGAGAATCGAAAAGCACAATAGGTGGATCAGATAGAGGATATAAGACGCCTCTCCGAGCAATAAGACCCATGCGGGTAATCGCAGCGACGAGCCGACAACGCCATATAAGATCAAAGCTGACGGGA
>JAZGEB010000040.1:0-3930 GCA_036478515.1 Parvularculaceae bacterium
GGCAAAAAAATCGCGACCCGGATTTGTACCGAATTGCGCGGAAAAACCACCGGGCTGATGGCGGCGGTGAGCGGTCATACTGGCTTGGCCAAGACCCTTGATGCGCCCGGGGAGCCAACCGCAGAAGGCGTACCAGCCAATCAAGGCGCAAGAGCGGATGCGGTTTCGGCGTTGGTCAACCTTGGCATTGATGCAATGATTGCCCGCCAAGCGGTCGGGGTCGTCGCCAAAACCCATCCTGATATGAATGTCCAAGGGTTGATTAAAGCGGCCTTAAAAGAAGTGGCGTTAGCATGATGAGTGACCATCAGCCTACAGATGGATCGTCAAGAGATAGATTACTCAGTGGTGAGCCCGCGCGCGAAGATGCGGATGCGGCGCTGCGACCCAAACGGCTTGATGATTTTATCGGCCAGCGCTTGGCCCGGGATAATTTAAATGTGTTTGTTCAAGCGGCGTGTAAACGCGGCGAAGCGCTTGATCATGTGTTGCTGCATGGCCCGCCGGGTCTTGGCAAAACCACGCTTGCCCATATCATCGCCAATGAGTTAGGCGTGAACTTCCGTTCGACCTCAGGGCCGGTGATCACCAAGGCTGGCGATCTGGCTGCTTTGTTGACTAATCTTGAACCCAAAGATGTGTTGTTTATTGATGAAATTCATCGCCTCGCGCCAGCTGTGGAAGAAATTCTCTATCCGGCGATGGAGGATTTTGAACTTGATCTGATCATCGGTGAGGGGCCAGCGGCGCGTTCGGTGAAAATTGATTTGCCGCGCTTTACGTTAATCGGTGCGACCACCAGATCTGGCCTGTTGGCTAAACCTCTGCTCGACCGATTTGGCATTCCAGTACGACTTGATTTTTATACAGACGATGAGCTGGCTCGGATTGTCACCAGAGGAGCCGATAAATTAGCGACGAGGATCAGCGATGATGGCGCGCAAGAAATTGCCCGCCGCTCAAGAGGTACACCTCGGGTTGCCGGTCGATTATTGCGCCGGGTCCGCGATGTGGCATTGGTTGAGGGGGTTGAAAAAATTGACGCGGGAGTGGCCGATAAAGCCTTGCAGCGACTGGAGGTCGATCATCTTGGCCTTGATGTGCTCGACCGACGCTATCTTCGTCTGATTGCGGAGCATTTTGGCGGTGGTCCGGTCGGGGTTGAAACCATTGCGGCCAGTCTGGCTGAGGCAAGAGATGCGATTGAGGATGTGGTCGAGCCATTCTTGCTGCAACAAGGCCTGATCCAACGCACCCCGAGGGGCCGGATGCTCGGTAAAACCGCATGGACACATTTGGGCTTAACAGCACCGGAGCCAAAAGCGGATATGTTTGGCAAATAAGGGGAGCGAAAAAGATATGCCGGCAACGACAACTTTGAGCATACGGGTCTATTATGAAGACACGGATTTTTCCGCCGTGGTGTATCACGCCAATTATTTGCGCTTTTTTGAACGAGGACGGACTGAAAGCTTGCGCCAGATCGCCGGGCTCAATCATGCAGATTTGTTGAAGAGCGACGATCCGACCGCGTTTACCGCAAGGCGTATTTCAGTAGAGTTCATCCAACCGGCGCGGATTGACGATCTGCTTGAGGTCCGCACAACCCCGACCAAAGCCAAGGGCGCGCGGCTCCATTTTCATCAGGAAATCTGGCGCGACGAAACCTGTCTAGCGACCGCCGAAGTCGAAATTGCAGCGGTCACCGCAATGGGTAAGCCGACAAGATTGCCGCCAGCAATCATCAAAGCGCTGGGCTAGATATCACTCAGCGCCAATCACATAAATCGAGGAGGCTTGATCCCCTGTCGCGGGTGACGTTGATGATGACTCTTTGATATTCCGCGCCTTCAAAAGCGTCGAGACGGGCCCAGTGATCCGGCAAGTCGGATGAGGTGAAGATATCGAGTTCCACAACGTCACCAGTAGGATCAAGGACTAAACCCGGAAACCCTGCTTGCGCGCCCCAGCCAGCTTCGACCAGTCTGCCGCGGATCGTGCCCCAGTGCCAGTTTCCGTCCAGATCAGCAAGTTGGTGATGGTTTGGCCGCCCTGGCCCAAGAGTGCCGTAGGTCGCCAGTCGGGTCGCCGCTGAATGTTTCTGACTTCCTGTAATCATCAAAAGCCCCATTAAAATCAGGCAAGACTGTGCCTTTCTGGACGCCTCTGCCTGTTTATCGACATGATTTGCGATAAAGTACCCTAATCCTTCGCTGACAGGGGCGTCAAACCCATGTTACAAGAAGGTCGCGTTATAGTTAATGGCCCGTTCATCTGGCGTGGCTAAGGAAATAGTTTTTAGGGGTTCCCTTTATGGAAACGGAAATCATCTCGGTCACCAATGATGCCAGCCTCGGGGCTGATTTTACCTTGCTTGGCATGTTTTTGCAGGCTGATATTGTGGTCAAGGCCGTCATCGTCATTCTCGCCATTGCCTCGCTTTGGTCATGGGCTGTGATGGTCGATAAATCGATGCTGTTTGGCCGGTTGAAGTCCAAAGCGAGTAAATTTGAAGATATGTTTTGGTCGGGCAAACCGCTTGATGATCTTTATGGCAAGATGAAAGACAAGTCTGACCACCCGATGGCGCGGGTTTTTGCCGCTGGCATGGGCGAATGGAAAAAGTCTTCTGGCGGTGCCGGGCGCAATCCCGGATTGTCCGTCAGTGCGACGGACCGGATTGAAAAAGTGATGAATGTCACTGTCGCGCGGGAGCTGGAAAAAGCCGAATCAAGTCTGCCCGTGCTGGCGACAATCGGCTCTTCGGCGACTTTTATCGGATTGTTCGGCACGGTTTGGGGGATCATGAATTCCTTCACCGCGATTGCCGCGACCAAAGATACTAATCTGGCGGTTGTTGCACCGGGGATTGCTGAGGCCTTGTTTGCTACCGCCTTGGGGTTGGTGGCGGCGATACCAGCGGTGATCGGTTATAACCGGTTTTCCAGCGCCCTTAATTCCTACGCCATTCGTCTGCAAGGTTTTGCCGATGAGTTTTCAGCAATCCTGTCGCGGCAGATTGATGGGGGCAATAGCTAATGGCTATGCAGGTTGGCGGCTCGAGCGGACGCGGTCAATATGGCCGGATTCAGCCAATGGCCGAAATTAATGTCACCCCGATGGTCGATGTGATGCTGGTCTTGTTGATTATTTTCATGATCACTGCGCCATTGCTGACCACAGGGGTCATGGTTGAAATGCCGGAGACCGAAGCTGAAGCGGTGACCGACCAAGGCGAGCCTTTGGTGGTCTCAATCTTGGAAGATGGGACGATTTTCATTCAGGATACTGAAATCGAGTTCGATAATCTGGTGCCTCGGCTGACCGCGATGGCTGCGGCGGGCTATGATCAGCCGATCTACCTGCAAGGGGATAAGAAGACGATTTATGACAATGTGGCGAAAGTATCAGCGCGGATCAATCGCGCCGGGTTTCGCAACATCGTGATGGTTCATGAGTAGCGTGGGATATTAATTGGGATAACGAGGAGAGAAAAAATGCTTAGTTTATTAGCGGCGATGATGCTGCAAGCTCAACCGGCCTATCCAGCATTGGATGATGCGCCGGAGATTGTTTATCTGCCCGGGATCGAACACCCGCACGGCGTGGTTTATGTCAATGGCGAGCCCGAAACAACAGGGACCCATCAGGCGTCCGCGGGTCAAGCGGGCGACGGCTCTGGTTCGAGTGATGGGTCGGCTCGGGTGCAACAAATTTATATGACCCGGTCTAATGCGGTCGACATTGATGGCTCGGAAGTGCCGCTTTATGACGTGCCGCGTTATCTCGAGGAGTCGCTGAATATCCCCTTTGCCGCAAAGCTGATTTTGCGTGTGAATGAAGATGTTTCCGGCTCTCCTTTAACCGAATTGATGAATAATCTGCGTGATGCAGGCTATACTTCGATTTCGGTGTTCATTCTTTAGGTAG
>JAZGEB010000041.1:0-2610 GCA_036478515.1 Parvularculaceae bacterium
AGGCAAAGGAAAACCGCGAATAGACATCCATTGTATGGATCACAGCTTCGGTCGAATATTTCGACCAAATTGGTTCAGCTTCATTGGGGTAGAATGACATTGCCATCACCAGCGGCATCTCGGCATCATCTTGGATGTGGCCCATCGCATCCCAAATATATTTGCGTGACGAAGACCAAGCAAAATCCCGAACGTTACGGGCACTGAATTTCCATGTCTTCTGATCGTTGCTACCAGATTTTTCATTGTCAGCCGCTTGCTTTGGCGTGACGATAAAGATCGGTTTGTTTGCGGTTTCGGCTTGTTTCAACAGGTCGCGTTGGCTTTTCGTCAACACATCATCTGGGTTAGAGAGCACGCCGGTGGCGGCAACCAGATGGTCGCCGGGCACCGTGATGTTGACATCATAATTGCCAAATTCCAACGTAAATTCACCGCGGCCCAAAAACGCTTTATGTTGCCATCCGGTATAATCGGTTAGCGCGGCCATGCGCGGGAACCACTGAGCAGCAAAATAGATATAGGTGTCATTATCAGGGAAATGTTCATAACCGCCGCGCCCGCCAATAATATCTTCCTTAATCAGACTAAATTCCCAATCAATATCAAACTCGGTTGAGCGTCCGGGGCGCAACGGCACCGGTAGGTCAATTCGCATCATTGTGTCGACAATGGTGTGGGGCAAGGCTTTGCCATCACGGTCGAGCACCGCTTTGATACTAAAGCCATGGTCGATGTCATCGAGCATGAAATGCCGCGCTAGGCCATTATACGAAACACTATCGCCATTGCCGCCACTGGCGCGCCGTGATTGGGCGGTCGATGCGGTTTCGGAGCGGATTGCGAGGCTGTCTTTTTTGAACCGGTTCTGGTCGAGTTGGACCCAAAGATATTTCAATGTATGCGGTGAGTTATTTTTATAAACGATGGTCTCGCCGCCGGTAATTCGCCGGGCTTTCTCATCCAATGCAACATCAATGACGTAATCGACCTGTTGTTGCCAATAAGCCGGGCCCGGCTCGCCCGTTGCCGAGCGATAAACGTTTGGCGTTGGCAGTTCATGCTGCAACTGGTTGAACTTCCTCGCCCCATCACCAATATCGGAGCCAGTTTGCGCCATTGCAGGGGTGAGTGTCAGCAGCAGAGCTGCGGCTAGGGGTAATCGCTTGAACATGGGAACTTGCCTCAACACTTAAAAACACAATCTTCAAGGGGTAGAATACCGCCAAGGGTGAGAAAAGCTAGTACTGGCGTGCTTAAGCCTAATGACGTTTTGTCGCGCTTAATGAGTGAGTGATCAAAAAAAGTGCGGCGTAATAAGTCAGCATGATTAAATAGCGCACCGATAAGGCGGGATCAGCAAGCACGAATGTGTTGAAAGCGATCAAGCTGTCAGAGACCATGAAAGTCAGCGCCCCAGCCATCGCCATCAACTGGCCATACCGGACAGAGGCAATCGTCATCAGGGTGATAATGGCACTATAGACCAGCACTGGCCCGGCCATACTTCCCAGTTTGGGGACCAGTAAGCCGGCGGTTGTTGCTGATAAAAGGACAATAAAAACAATTAAGTAAACAGGCCTCGGCTGACGGTTGGGCGCGCGGAGAAACGCCATACTAAACAATAGATGCGCGATTAAGAAAGCAGACAGGCCAGCGACAAAAGTGTCAGACCCGCGCGGGATAAAGGCCAGTAAAATATCACCGAGGGCCGACAAAAGCAGCGCCGCAATCAACGCCAGACGCACTCGGCTGTCCGGGCTACGCCAGACCCAAAAAGCCAAGCTCAGCGCCGGTAGCGCTTTGAGAACGAAGTCTCCGGGATAAGGCGTCAGGTGTAGCGTGGCGATATAGGCAAGAGCGCTCAGGTAAAAAATCAAGGGAGGTTTAGATAGATGCACGCCATGCCCGATTGTTTGAAAGGTTAGAGTGTATCAGTTGAGTCGAGAAAGCATCCTCGATTTTGCGCAATCACCCGAAACCCGTGTTGTTCTGTCGCGACTCTGTCTAGTAAGGGGTGGGTTGGCTGGCACAGCCTATGATTGAGGTTTGTGGTGTGATGATTAAGTTTCGTGAGTGTTTTTCCCTGTTGTCTGGGTTGTGCTGCCTTGCGGCCATGGTCGTGCCTGCGCCGCTCTTGGCCAAAGAGAGCCTCGCTGGGCCCGTGCCAGCGACAGTTGAGCGGGTAATTGATGGCGATACTTTGGTGGTCCGCGCCCGGATCTGGCACGGCCAAGAGATCATTGTTCGGGTTCGGCTGGCGAATGTTGATACACCGGAATTATCGCGCTCGGCGTGTGAATAATGATCCCACTGACGCCTTTTGCGGCGCAATTGACGATTAATTCCCGCACCAATCCTTTGTCGATAATCACTTCAACAGCCGGATGCGCCTCGCCGTTGACTTCATACTCGACAAATTCAATGTGGGATGATTGGGTGGCCGACATTATCAATGAAGTGGCAGCCAGGGTCATGAGAGACAGGCCCATAGGTCTCGTCCTTTCAAAAAACAGGTTACATTTATGTGCCATCACGGCACCCACCAGGGGTTGCAACTTCGATGCCACACGACCAGCGCGCGAGAATTTCAGCTATAGATGGGTAGAT
>JAZGEB010000042.1:0-5367 GCA_036478515.1 Parvularculaceae bacterium
ACCGCCACATGGCTGGCCTTGGCGCGCGCCGAGCGGCAATGGATGTCCTTGGACTGATCCGCGAGGGCTATCCGATGGATGCCGCCCTTATCAGCTGCCGGACGTTCAATGCGTTAGAAGGCCCAGATCGGGCCTTTGCCCGAAATCTAGTCTCAACTGTACAGCGCCAGCGCGGCGCGTTGGATGAGGTCACCGGCAAATATCTCGACCGGCCCTTGCCCGCCAGAGCCGCAGAAATTGTTGACATTTTGCGCCTTGCTGCGGCCCAGAGCCTTTTTCTCAAAACCCCGGATCATGCCGTTGTCTCGACCGCGACAGAGTTGGCCGCGCAAAAGCGCGAATTGGAAGGCTATAAGGGCGTGGTCAATGCGATTGCCCGTAAAGTCGCTGTTGCCGGACCTGCGGTGCTCGAAAAATTGCCCGCGCGGATCAACACCCCCGGCTGGCTCTGGCGTAGTTGGGAACGGATTTACGGGGCGCAAAAAACCAAAGCTATTGCGTTGGCCCATGGCCTGGAAGCGCCATTGGATCTGTCGCTCAAACCATCCGTGGATGGCCCGGCGCTGCTCGAAGAGATGCGCGCTGCTGGCATGGACGGACAAGTTCTGGCCAATGGCACATTGCGGCTCACCGGGGCCAAGCGGATCGAAGATTTACCGCGCTATGCCGATGGCGATTGGTGGGCCCAAGATCTCGCAGCAAGTTTGCCGGTCGCGCTGTTTGGCGACATTGCAGACAAAGACATTGCCGATATTTGCGCCGCACCGGGTGGCAAGACCATGCAATTAGCCGCAGCTGGGGCCAACGTCGTCGCCGTCGATAGAGCGCCAAAACGCATGGCGCGCGTCACCGAAAACCTCGCCCGAACTAAATTGACCGCTGAGATCCTGATCAAGGATGCGTTAAATTGGGAACCAGAGGGTCAATTTGATGGCGTGCTCCTCGATGCCCCCTGTTCGGCCACCGGCACCTTGCGCCGTAACCCTGACGTGGCGTGGGCAAAAACCGAAGATGACCTCAAGGGCTTACATGTTCTACAGGCAAAATTTATCGACAAAGCGCTGACCTTGCTAAAACCCGGCGGTACACTGATTTATTGCACTTGTAGCTTACAACGCTCCGAGGGCGAAGACCAAATCACCGCGGCTCTAGCGCGTCATCCTGGTTTGCGCTCAGTGCCAATCGAGCCAGCTCAAATTGGCGCGCTCACTGAAGTTATTAGCCCAAAAGGTTTTTTACGCGCCCTGCCCTCTCATCTATCAGACCAAGGTGGCATGGACGGCTTTTTCGCGGCCAAATTGACGCTGACGCAATAGAGAATTTTGTGCTGTGGACGTATTAATGTCATCCCGGACTTGATCCGGGATCTGACGCCAACATTACCGCTACATTACAATTTTAAAACCTGACCATCAGTTCACACACAACACCTCAAACGTGGCGTAGTCTTTCTTTGTAGAGAGGATTAACCCGGTATTGGCAGTGGAAGGCCAAGGGTTGATCGAAAACATGGAGAGACCAAACATGCGTAATCGTATGATCCCTGCAGCCTGCGCGGCTGCCACCCTCGCTCTTGGCTTCAGCCCCCCCACAGCCTTTGCTGGCGATAATTTGGAAGTCACCTTTAATCGGGATGCTTTGCAATCGACGAGAGGGTCCCAATCAGAATTAACTGATATTGAACGGCAAATTAAATCCTATTGCCTGTACCGCTCCGGCCCGCAAACCCTAAAGGAAGCGCGTGCGGCGCGTGACTGTGTGTCCGAGATGATGACAAAGACAATAGCGCAAATTGATGATCGCCGGCTCAGTGCATTATTCAAAGAGAGCCGTCTTCATGCGCGGCTCTATCGTGACCGTCTGCCAACCGCTGCATGGTAACGCCATTGCTTCGCGCCGCCCCAGTTTTGCGCGAAGCCAGGCCGCTCTTCGATGAGCCAAATATTGGCACCCACTTGATCGGAGAGTGGCCCCTTAAATTATCAGATTTGTTGCGTAGTATTTTAACTAGAGCAATTCCGAGGAGATTTGAGTCAATATCTGGCAGATAACTGCTTTGCATACATCCTTAATTGTATGGGAGTGATCCAGATTACCTCGGAAATGCTCAAAAAGCCACAATCAAAGTGGCAATGGAGAAAGAACAATGACCAAACGACTTACCCTAAAAATCCTCACACCAATGATCGCGATTGCCGCAGCAATGGCTTTTGGACCAGCGCAAGCTGAGCCTATAGATGCCCTTTCAGTGACGATAGATCGCGATCAACTAACATCTAGATCTGGTGTCGAAGGCCAACTTGGCCGTATTGAAGGCCGCGTTAAACGGTTTTGCAATTACCGCGAAGGGTTGAGCTTGTGGGAGATGCGGATTGAACGAGAATGCGTTGCCGAAAACATGGCAGCTCTGGTCGGACAGATTAATAATTACCGTCTGTCAGAAGCATTTAAAGAAAGTGAATTTTATGCAGGTGAATTCTCGCCCCAAGGCTAGAGCATTTCCGCGGTAATCTTGGTCGGGGTTAGACTATTACTGTCCCACCCGGCTGAATAAATGGTGCGTATACGACCCATTTAACCTAGCGACTTGCTTGAACACAGCTAATTTTCTTGCATAAACAAGGAGCCACCTCTTGAATGGGGTGGCTCTACAATGTCTTGCGCATCAAGATTAAAGGCACCAAAATACCATCCTCATCCTCTTCAGCTAAATCCTCAATCACCTGAAAGCCAGATTTTTCATACAGCAACAAGCCCGACGCTGTTGCCGCCAACTCGATGGTTTTGAAATTTTCTGCCCGCGCAGCCGCTTCCCCCAGCGCCAATATCATCTTGCCAATGCCGCGCCTGATGTGATCCGGATGGGTGTACATGGCGCGGATTTTTGCGGCTTCTGTTGTTGGATCAGCCAGCGCATCATCCCGGCCAATTGTGTGATTGCCGCCGTAAAGCGTGCGTCGCCGCGACCAGCCACCACAGCCAACCAAGATGTCGCCATCCTCGATTAAAAAATATGTTTGATCATCGAGCAGCTGCGTATCCAATCCCATCGTTGCACTGGATTTTGCAACTTGGATCGGGGTTAACACCGCCGGCAATAATTTTGCCATGGCCAGCGCCATCAATTGTTTGATCGCAGGCACATCATCATGCATGGCAAGGCGATGGGTCAGGGGCATATGCCGAGTTTAAATAAGTTGCATCCTCAGAGCAACAGCAAACGCTGGCGCGGTGAACCCCTTTACGAGACAACGCCTCCCCGGCGAAGGCCGGGGCCCATCTCGAGACAAGTCCTCTTGGTGCGAATGGTTAAGCATGGGATCACGGGCTACGCCGGGAATGACGGGAATAGTATGTTTCGAACTGATGCAATGTCGCATAAGTAAAACGTAATCATCCTGAATTTATGAAACACCTACCAACAAAACACCGTCATCCCGAATTTATTTCGGGATCTCTTGCAAATAAAGGACGGTGCTTGCCTCCTGATATCCCGGGGCGAGCCCGGGATGACAGGGTGATATTGTATGAACGGTCCGCCCTTAAAGCGGCTCACATTCTTTAAAGAACGGTCGGTTTTAGTTATCCAGGAAGCTGCGAAGTTTGCGACTGCGGCTTGGGTGTTTCAATTTGCGCAACGCTTTGGCTTCGATTTGGCGAATCCGTTCTCTCGTCACAGAGAATTGCTGGCCAACTTCTTCCAGCGTGTGATCGGTGTTCATGCCGATACCAAACCGCATCCGCAACACCCGCTCTTCGCGCGGCGTTAAAGATGCCAATACGCGGGTCGTGGTCTCGCGCAAGTTTGACTGGATCGCCGCATCAATCGGCAAGATTGCATTTTTATCTTCGATGAAATCGCCCAAATGGCTATCTTCTTCATCGCCAATCGGGGTTTCAAGAGAAATCGGTTCCTTGGCAATTTTCATCACCTTACGGACTTTTTCCAAAGGCATCGATAATTTTTCAGCCAGCTCTTCTGGTGTCGGCTCACGACCAATCTCGTGCAAAATTTGCCGGGATGTACGGACTATTTTATTAATTGTCTCGATCATATGCACCGGAATACGAATGGTCCGTGCTTGGTCGGCAATCGAGCGGGTGATTGCTTGGCGGATCCACCATGTCGCATAGGTCGAGAACTTATAGCCCCGGCGATACTCAAATTTATCAACCGCTTTCATCAAGCCGATATTGCCTTCTTGAATCAAATCAAGGAATTGCAGGCCGCGATTGGTATATTTTTTGGCAATCGAAATCACCAGACGTAAATTCGCCTCGACCATTTCCTTCTTCGCCATGCGCGCTTCGCGCTCGCCTTTTTGCACGGTTTGTACAATGCGGCGGAAATCAGAAACGGTCAGGCCGGTATCCGTTGAGAGCACGCCAATTTGCTCACGCAAAAACTCAATCTGCTCTTCAGCCCGGGAAATGAAACTGGTCCAGCCCCGGCCTTCTTTCTCGCGGATCGAATCGAACCATTCCGGGTCAAGCTCATGACCAAGATAGCTATCGAGAAACTCCTGGCGATTGACCCCATGGCTATCGGCTAGCCGGATCAATTTCCCCTCAAGGGCCATCAGGTTACGGTTGATGTCATAAAGCTGTTCAACCAACGCTTCGATCCGCTGATTATTCAGCCGAACAGAACGGACCCGTTCAACAATGTCTTTTTGCAGTTTTTTCAACCGGCGGACCTGAGACGTAGTCAGATCGTCGCCTTTCAACTGCTCTTCAATCATGATGTCTTGCAGGCGGCGCAGTTTTTTAAAGTCGCCTGAAATGTCATCGAAGGTGACCATCACGCCATCGCGCAATTCAGCTTCCATCGCCGACAGCGATAACGCGCCTTCATCGAAATCTTCATCTTCATCGCCAGCTTCAGCTTGGGCCGCTTCTTTTTCTTCCTGCTCTTTATGGATTTTGTCAGCCACTTCCGGCTTGGTCATGTCCGGTTGTTGTTCCGGCCCGCCGCCATATGTCGCATCGAGGTCGATAATATCACGCAGCAATACCCGGCCTTCATTTAATTCATCGCGCCACACGGTGATCGCTTCGAATGTCAGTGAGCTTTCGCACAACGCCCGGATCATGGTCTCGCGACCAGCTTCGATCCGTTTGGCAATCGCAATCTCGCCTTCGCGTGACAGCAATTCCACCGTGCCCATTTCGCGCAAATACATCCGCACAGGATCATCAGTTCGGTCAGATCCTTCTTTAGTGTTGGTGGTTACCGCTGCGCCGCCTGCCTTTTTAGCCAGAGCGGTGGAGGCCTTGTCGTCTTCGTCCTCTTCAGGTTCTGATTCAGTGACGTTAATGCCCATTTCGGACAATTTGGCCATCACATCTTCAATCTGTTCAGAAGAG
>JAZGEB010000043.1:0-3224 GCA_036478515.1 Parvularculaceae bacterium
AGTGAAGTCGGTGACCGCGGCATCATGTCGAGCTATTTACGCTGTGATGGATCGCAAACTGATTTGCTCTATGTCGATGGCGGGGTCTCCTCGACCCAGACCACCGGCCATGTAGTGATGCAAGGCAATAAGGTGTTTAAAGAAGCTGTCGCGAAAATCTCCAACGCGATGATAGAAACGGCCAAACAGGCGGATATCGCACCGAATGATATTGACTGGTTTGTCCCGCATCAGGCGAATATGCGCATCCTCAAAGGCGTGGTCAAAAAACTGAAGCTGAGGCCTGACCAGGTGGTGGCGACGATTGCCAAACATGCCAATACGTCGGCGGCATCTATTCCGCTGGCCTATAATGTCGCGGTTGAAGATGGTCGGATCAAACAAGGCGATTTGGTGATGCTCGAAGCCATGGGCGGGGGGCTCACCTGGGGCGCAGCCCTGATCAAAATATAGCGCTGTAATGTGATAACATTGCCTGCGACATGTTGTGCAAATCATGGAAATTTCAAAGACTTATAAGGATACCTTATTGACCTGCAACAGCACTCGTGAGTAAGGTAAGAAATCCTTTTAACATCTAGGCGCAAGGATCAACAACAATGACGGGCAAAACCCTCACGAGAGCTGATTTAACAGAAGCTGTTTATAATTCAGTCGGGCTTTCCAGAAATGAATCTTCACAACTGGTAGAAAGCATACTTGAATCTATCGCTCAAAAATTAGAGGATGGCGAAACTGTCAAACTGTCATCTTTTGGTACTTTTTCTGTTAGGGATAAGAAACAACGGATCGGACGCAATCCGAAGACCGGGGAAGAAGTGCCAATAAAACCGAGGCGAGTTATGACCTTCCGGCCTTCGCATGTATTGAAGGACCAAATTAATGAAGGAATGCGGCGCAAGATACGTGGCTAAACTTGTCTCCAAAAATTGGGGCCGAAAATGAGTAAATCTCCTGAAGCGTTTCGCACTATTAGCGAAGCTGCTAAGCAACTTGACCTACCACAGCATGTGCTACGCCACTGGGAAGACGTCTTTGGTCATATTAGACCGATGCGCCGGGCCGGTGGGCGACGCTATTATCGCAAACAAGATATCGAATTGCTGAACGGTGTGCGCACTTTATTGTATGATAATCGGTACACGACCAAAGGTGTTCAAAAAATATTCAAGGAAAACGGCCAGCAACATGTCGCAGACATTGGCCGCCGGGCTTTGAATGGCGACACAATGATGCCCCTGCCGGAGACCGTCAGCTCTGCCGTTCCAGCCAAGAGTGCGCCGGTTATGGCGCCAAGCAATAATAATGGCAATGGCACCGACCAAGCGGCGCCGATCCGGGCCACACAAGAAACCACGCAAACAGGTGTCGATCCTCAGACTCGTGAAAGCTTGACCGGGCTTTTGTCGCGGCTTGAAAAAATGCAAGATCGCTTGGACGAAGTTATTGTGGCAACCGGCCGCATTGGCTTGCCTGATTAAAGGGTTGCCTGATTAAAAAGGGGCGGATGGACAGTTCGCCAGACCCATTTTCTTATTTAGACTGGCCGTATTTTTGCGACCAGTCTTTTTTGATGAAGTTTTCGAAAAGGTTTTTCATGATGAGATTTTTCAGTATTGTAGCTGCCGTCATTCCTGCAATTCTTGGGCTTGCTGTTGGCCAAGAGCAAGACCTAAGCCTTGACCGGCTCCATGCTGAGCCGTCCCTTGCCGGACCGGCTTTGCGCGCGCCAGCAATTTCACCAGATGGCAAGATGGTCACTCTCCTCAAAGGCCGGGATAATGATGCAAGGCAACTTGATTTGTGGGCGTATGATCTGGCTAGCGGGACAAGTTCAGTTCTGGTCAGCTCAACCGACCTCCTAGCCGGGCCAGAAAAACTATCGCAGGAAGAAAAAAATCGGCGCGAACGCCAGCGGATTTATGAAAACGGCATCATTGCATATCAGTGGGATACGGCGGGGGAGGCCTTGTTGTTTCCCCTTGGCGGCGATGTTTATCTCTATAATCTCGCTGAAAAGCAGGCGGTAAGAGTAACGCAAACGGAAGGCTTTGAAACTGACCCAAAAATCTCTCCGCTTGGGCGCTATGTTTCTTATGTTCGCGAAGATGAGCTGTACATTTATGACCGGCAAAAATCGCGGGAGAAAAAGCTGACAAAAGGGGCAGGGGAGTTTATCCGCAATGCGACATCAGAATTTGTCGCCCAAGAAGAACTCGACCGCGACACTGGCTATTGGTGGTCGCCGGATGAAACCAAAATCGCTTATTTACAGATTGACGAAAGCCCATTGGCGATTGCCGAACGGTTGGACTTTAGCGCCGATGGCGTCACAACGATCTCTCAGCGATACCCCTTTGCCGGCACTGATAATGTGCGGATTAAAGTCGGCATTGTGAAACCTAAAAACCGGCGCACCAAATGGGTCGACCTTGGCGCCAATAAGGACATCTATGTTGCCGATATTTATTGGTCAACCAATAGCGAGGTTTTGTATATCACCCGCCTGTCCCGAGACCAAAAGACCCTCGACCTGTTGGCGGTTAATCCGAAAACGGGCCAATCAGCTGTGCTCTTAACCGAGAGCTCCAAGACATGGGTCAATCTCAATAAATCATTTAGAGCCTTAGCGGATGGCGGTTTTATCTGGGGCAGCGAGCGCGATGGCTTTCACCATCTTTATCGGTACCGCGCTGATGGCAAATTGCACAGCAAATTGAGCGAAGGCCTGCAGCAGGTCAATGACTTGTCCTGCTTCAATGAAGCCACGGGCGCGTTGTTTGTTACCGGGTGGCAAGAGACGCCCTTGACCCGGGATATTTTTCAACTCTCATTGACCGGCGAAGACGTGGTGAAAATTCCAGCTCGGGGCGAGGGGCGCACGAGCGCTGCTTTTGCGACTGACTGTTCCGCCTATATCGGATCTTATTCGAGTGAAAACCAACCCAAAAGTGTCGCCGCTTATGACGCTACCGGCACACAATTAATGTGGTTGCTCGAAAATAATCTTGATCAAGATCACCCTTATTACCCCTATCTGGGCTCGCACCAGCCTTGGGTCTTTGGTCAGATTGAAACTGATGATGGCGCAAAGCTTGATTATCAAATGCTGAAACCTGCGGATATCAAGCGCGGCGAAAAACGCCCGGCGATTATTCTGGTCTATGGTGGGCCTCATGCGCAACTTGTTCATAAGGGATGGCGCAAAGCATTTGACCAAATGT
>JAZGEB010000044.1:0-5158 GCA_036478515.1 Parvularculaceae bacterium
CCGCCAAGCGTGAACGCACGCTCGCTGGTCCAGTTAAGGTGGTCCATCGCCCCAACGGGTCGTTCGCGCGCCGCCGGGTTTGCCCGCATCAATTCATTGCCGTTTCGGCGCCAATGATCAAACAGCACGAAAGGCTCGGTTGGGGCATCGCGCCACGCAATCAGACCGGTTTCAGTTGAGCCGTAGAGCTCGCGCATGGCCCCAAGACCTTTTTCGCGCAGCTCCGTCGCAAGATCAGCTAATAAGGGCTCGCCAAAGGAAAGCCCGACTATATTATGGGGCAGGCTGCCCAGGGTCTCGCCAATATAACGCCACAAGGTTGGTGTCGCTACCAGCGCATCGCCAAAAGCGAGCTCCTCGCCCAACATGTCAACCGGCATCCGCCGCCCGTCAAGAACTGGGATGAGTTGTAGGTTGGGGGCAAGAACCGTGGAAATAAAACCAAACAGGCTATGGGGCGAGACCAACGATACAACCCGGCGGCGGCCGGTCAACAAACTCGCCACCATGCGCGCATCCTGCCATATTTCTTCAGCTGGGTGGCTACTCTGTGCAGCGCTCGTGATGCTCGCAGGCCAGAACCGAAATTGCTTTAATTCAAGCTTTATCGCCGGCGCGATTTCATCTGCCCAATCATAAAAACAATCGTCCCGCGTTGGTTCAATCGTTGTCTCCGGCATAGAAAAAAACGAACACAGCCGGGCGGCACATGCCGTCAGTTGATCCTGTTTTAAGTCAAGCCCCTCCTCGCCAAGCGACGTATCGCCTTGCCATACGGATTGAGTGACAAAATCTGTGTAGTGATTAAACCGACGGGACAATTCATCTGCGGTAAGCGCACAAGCAATTCGAGCAATGTCTTCACGATCAATCGAGAAACTTTTCATGCTCGACCCTTCTCACGATCCACTTGTCGACAAATATTGCCGCACAGCTTCACTATAAGCCGTTACAAGGTCATTGAACAGGGCTTGGCAGGCCGCATCCGGCATCGCCCCTTCTACGGCCAATTGGCGCAAACCAATTAAACTGTTGGTCATGAAGCATAAACCAGTTGCAAGATTTTCCGGGGACACTGCGCCCTCGGTCACGGCGACCTCTTGATCGACAGCAATGGTCAAAATCTCAGCTCGCACAATCCCCGGCAAGACACCTGATTCTAGCTCAGGGGTAATCAACTCATGTGTCGGCGATATCCAGAACAAATTACCGATTGTCGCGCAACAAACCTGGCCAGCATTATTGAGCATAATCGCTTCCTGGCGCCCTGCTTCGTTGGCGCCCTGCCGGGCCAATATATTATCCATATAAGACAGGGTTTTCATTTGGCTAGCGATGCTCCCTTCATTGCGACGTATAGAGCTAATATGTGTCGTAACCGGCGTTGCCGCTGGCTGTTCCGGGGGTGCGGGAGCAACTTGCATGAGTAAAACCAGATCAGGCTTGGCTGGTGGCAGCAATCCGCGCGGGCCGGTGCCGCGACTAAGGCTGATCCGCAAGGCCCCGCGACCCTCGTGCAATTTTGCATCTGTTGCCAACCGTTGAACCTCTGCCAACACGGTTTCTTCTGAAAGTTTCAGCTCCATACCAAGCATTTCAGCCGACACCCCAAAGCGCGACAGATGTTGTTCAAGAAAAACCGGCTGACCATCGATCAACAATATTGTTTCAAACAATCCGTCGCCGAGCAAAAATCCACGATCATTGATCGCAATTTGAGCTACGCCATCATCGGTGATGAATTCGCCGTTGAGCCAGACTGTCATGATCTTTTCATCTTTTCTGTTGCGGGGTGCGCTTTGCTAAGTTCCAGGAAGCTCTCTAGCAGATGCCGCCCGTCTGGGGTCAATAAAGATTCAGGATGAAACTGCACGCCATATTGCGGTCGTGATTTATGAGCCAACCCCATAATCTCGCCGAGCTCACTGGTCGCTGTAACCCGCAAATCAGGCGCGCCCTCAATATCTGCAATCAAAGAATGATAGCGCCCCGCCCGCATCGGCGATGACAGCCCGGCAAAAATGCCAGCGCCTTGGTGATATATCTCACTGGCGCGGCCATGCATCGGCTCTTTGCTCCGCTCAGTTTTACCGCCCCATGCATTGGCGATCGCTTGGTGACCCAGGCAAACCCCAAGCACCGGCAGCGTCGTCTTTTGCAATAACTCAATGCAGATGCCCGCCGCCTGTGGCCGTCCCGGACCGGGCGATAATATGATCGCTTGCGCACCAATTTTGTCGACGCCAGCCATGCTGATCTGATCATTGCGGATGACGCGCGTCTCCTCCCCAGCCTCGCGTAAATAGCGCGCGAGGTTGTGAACAAAACTATCATAATTATCAATCAACAAGATCATGAAGACCGATCCTCAAACAGCCGGGCGAAGCCGACGGCTTTATCAAGGCTTTCTTGGTGTTCCGCTGACGGATCAGAGAGAATAGTGATGCCGCCGCCACAACCATACCGCAAAAGCGCGCCCCTGGATAAGGGTTCCATGGTCGCGGTTCGGATCGGAATTGAAAATTCAGCCGCCCCCGAGCGATCGATAAAGCCGATCGCGCCGCAATAGATGCCGCGGCCCTCGCCTTCAAGTTCCGCGATAATTTCCATCGCCCCTATTTTTGGCGCGCCCGTAATCGAGCCGCATGGAAAAGAAGTTGCCAACACATCTAAAGCGCTAAGCCCCTCGCGTAATGTGCCGGATATTTGGCTGACAAGATGGTGGACATATGTGTAGCTGCGCAACTCACAAATTTTATCTTCGCTGATCGAGTGATCCCGGCACACCCGGGACAAATCATTGCGGACGAGATCCGCGATCATGATATTTTCGGCCCGGTCTTTTTCATTCTCAACCAAATCGCGAGCGATATTTTTATCCGCTATCGGATCATCCAACCGAGGGCGCGTGCCTTTCACCGGTTCAGCCATCACTCTCAAGCCATCTTGCTCGTGGCGAAGATTAAAATATCTCTCCGGCGAATTCGACAGGATTGTCCCTTGCTCAAATTGTAAACAAGCACCAAAGCTTGCATGGCTTGGCTCGGTCATCTTGCAAAACAAATTTGCCGCAACCCGTTGCCAATTCTTCTTTGAACGGAGTTTCCCGGTTAAACGTTGCGCCAGATTGGCTTGGAATATATCGCCATTTAAAATATAATCGATCACTTGCTGAACCGATTTTTTATAGGCCCGTGGTGATTTGCTCGCTTTCAGACGAACAGCTCCCGGCAAAAGACGTGCAGCATCTTCGCCGTCGCCCTGACCCGATGCAACGACTCCAACCAGATGCGCAACAAATGCCTCATCTTCACCAAAGACAAAACAACGCTGCGAGCGGCGATGAAACGCCGCAACGCCGGCATAGTCACCAAACACCATATCTGGCAGCGCACTTGGCGATGGCGGCAACTCCAGCGTCGGCTCGAACAGCGTGGCCAACTCATAACCGATCATACCGACCAAGCCACTGACAAAAACCGGCGGCGTGAGACCATCGGGCAACGCCAAATCGCGCGGGAGATTATTGAGCGATGCCGCAAGGGTTGATTGCCAGCTCTTGTGGGTCACGGGCTGAGGCGGGCCATTACAAACACGCATATTACCGTTCTCAATGGTGATCACCCGGCGCGGTGCGCTCACCAGCAAATCCCAATCACTGCCCCAGCCTTGGGTAGCCTTGCCGCCACCGCACAGCAAATGCGTCTGCGCGACACCAGCTTGCGCCATCAACACATCACGCGGCTGTACAAAAGGAACTTCACGCCAGATCATCCCCCTTGCCTAACCGGCTTGGCCAAAAAGCACAAACCGCGCAAGCGCAGGTGAGCAGGTGACAAGGGTAGCCGAACCCATTTACCATGGCGGTAAATGAAGAGGCCTCCGATGATCGACCACAAAGCTGATAGACGCGCCGAACAGGAGAACCTGCCACGGTTGTTTTACATCACCGCGCTTGGCGTGTTGATCGGCTATCTGATGTGGATCGGACAAAACCTGCTGATCCCGTTTGTGATCGCGACGTTTTTGAGTTTTCTCATCGTCACTTTAAAGACCACGCTGAAAACCAGAACCGGGCCCGTCGGCCGCCATCTGCCGGACTGGTTCCTCTATATATTGACCTTCCTGATTATCGCCATTGGCTTAATGTTGTTGGCGGATATTATTCGCGACAACACCGAAGCGTTGATCGCCTCTGCCCCGGCTTACCGCGATAATTTGGCCGCCATATCAGGCCATTTTGTCACTTGGATGCAACAATTTTCGTTTGTGCCGACGGAATTTAGCGGCACAGTTGAAACTATCCGTCTTGGCGCATTGGAGCGCTTACCTTCTGTACTCACTGGATTGGGCAATATGGTCAGGGCTTTTGCCACCAACCTAATTACCATTCTTCTGTATACGATATTCATGTTGTTTGAGCGCGGCAATCTGATCAAGAAACTGAAACTGCTGTCGCGGGAAAAACATGAACAGGAAGCAACCGAGCAAATTCTCGGCGATATTGGCAATCTAGTGCGCTCTTATATTTCAATTAAAACCTTGATTAATCTTTGCGTTGCGACAATTTCGTTTTTCATCATGACATTTTTGGGCGTCGATTTTGCTGGGTTCTGGGCATTGCTCTTGTTCTCGCTCGCCTTTGTACCGATTATTGGTTCGCCGATCGCGATCGGCCTTGCCTCCCTTTTGGCGTTAGTCCAGCCGGATCAGGGCGGGATAAAGCTAGCCTTGCTCACCCTTGGCGGGCTTTATGTGGTTGAGCAATCTTTCAGTTCCGGGATTGAACCGCGACTGATGGGCAAAAGCCTCAACCTTAGCCCATTGGTGATCTTACTGTCGCTTGGCCTTTGGGGGACGCTATGGGGCTTTGCTGGAATGTTGCTCTGTGTGCCAATTACAGTGGCGATTATGATTATCCTGTCGCAGTTTCACACCACGCGCCCGGTCGCGATTTTGTTGTCTGACAATGGGGATATTGCGCCAATAAAAAGACTCGAAACAAAAAACGCGCCCAAAAAAGCAAGCCCAGCTCACAAAATCCCTTGAATGACTTTGGCCATGGCTTCAGCCTCTTCGCGCAAGCCAGAGCCGCGCCGCCATGCCAATCCGATTTCCCGCGACGGCATCCCGCTTTTGCCATCAAACGGAATGGTCA
>JAZGEB010000045.1:0-7659 GCA_036478515.1 Parvularculaceae bacterium
GCCGCGAGCCAGATGAAGACCGATGACAAGACAGCTGATCCATATTTCATGACATATCTCCTCGTGTGGAAGGAGTGTAGCCGATTTATGGTAAATGCAAGGTTGAGGAATGATGAAGAAACGGTAAATGATTGGTCAAGGAGAAGTTAATTTATGTTGCTCGTATTGCCTGATGTGCCTTAGAAATCTCAATCAAGGCCGAGCGTGTCATCAAATCGAAGCCTTGGCCTAAAGAGCTGGGCAAAAATCTTCTTTGGAACGCCAATAGCGAGCTTGTGTGATTGACACCATCAAAGCCATAGCCAATATTTTTCAATAAACCCAAAGCAGTTTCATATTCCAACGCCTCGCCTTCTGGGTTGAATCCACCCGTATACGGACCAATAGCCAGGCCTTGCGCCGCCAAACCTGCCCAATCAAACAACTCGCCGGGGTCCTCTTTGCGCGTCGGTGCGATATCAGAATGCCCGACCACCTCGCTCATTTTAATGTCCCAGCGTTTGACCACCGCCCGAACAAGCTGGGTCACCGCCGTCATTTGTGGTTCAGCAAAGGGGCGATACCCCCACCAATGCCCCGGATTGACGATCTCGATCCCGACAGACACATCATTGACCAAATCACGCCCCGCCCAATGCGACACCCCGGCATGCCAAGCCCGCTTTTCTTCCGCCACGAGACCAAAAATCTCGCCATCTTCTTCAACCAGATAATGAGCACTGACCTTCGCTTGCTTGTCGCACAAACGCTGCAAGGCTTCGCGCCCACTGCGCATGCCGGTATAATGCAACACCACCAATGACACTTCACCGCCCTCACGCGCATCAAAATTTGGTGAGGCCGCTGGGGTGATTTTTAACTCAGACATGAAAACGCTCCACTTCAAGGTCCAGTCGACATAACGCGAAACGCGTCTTGGGGCCAGAGATGACTTCCCTCAAGCGCAAACTGTCCCTATATTCAAGACCAAAGGAGTGCCCCACCCATGTTCCAGACTTATGAGCCAAAATCCGACCGGTCTTTTGCCAAAACCCATTTGCCGCTATTGCGCGCGGCGATGAAGGCCCAAGGGCTTGATGGCTTGGTGGTACCCCATGATGATGAATATCTGAACGAATATCTGCCCGACCATGCCGAACGGCTGATGTGGGTTTCTGGCTTTTCCGGCTCGGCGGGCTCGGCATTGATCCTGCAAAAATCTGCTCATATGTTCACGGATGGACGCTACACGCTACAAGTTCGCGACCAGGTTGATGGCGATTTTTTCAGCTATGAAGACGTGCCCGACACGTCGCCGGCAATCTGGCTCGCCCAAAATGCGCAAGCCGCGGATGTGATCGGCTATGATCCGATGTTGCATTCCAAAAACGGGCTTGATGAATTGGAAAAAGCGGCGGTGAAAGCTGGCTTCACGCTTAAAGCTGTGGCACCAAACCCGATTGATGTCGCTTGGACCGATAAGCTGGCGCCGCCTTTAACCCCAACCATTCCGCACCCAGATGAGTTTACCGGTAAATCGAGCAAAACCAAACGAGATGAAATCGCCGCTAGTCTCACCAAGCGCGGGGTCGATGTCGCCTTGTTGACCGCGCCCCATTCGCTTGCTTGGTTGTTTAATATTCGAGGGGCTGATGTCCACGCAACCCCGATCCCGCTTGGCCGTGCGCTAATCCATAAAGACGGCACCGCGGATTTATTCCTCGCCCCGGAAAAAGTCAGTGCCAATTTAAAGTCTCACCTCGGCAATGAGATCAGCGTCAGCGATGAAGCAGCTGTAGTGCAGGCTTTGTCGGATCTTGGCAAGCAAGGCAAAACCGTTTTGGTCGACCCTGATCTGGCCCCGGTCGGCTATATCAATGAACTTGAAAAGGCCGGGGCGACCATCGTGCTGGCGCAAGACCCTTGCGCCCTACCCCGCGCGACAAAGAATGAAACCGAAAAGCAAGGCACCAGAGACGCGCATATCAGAGATGGCGTCGCGATTACCAAATTCCTCTATTGGCTCGCAACCGACGCGCAATCCGGCGATGTCACGGAAATCGAAGCCGCGTCAAAACTCGAAGCCTTGCGCAAGGAAGATCCGGGCTTGCGCGATATCTCGTTCGACAGCATCTCGGCTGCGGGCAGCAATGGCGCGCATTGCCATTACCGGGTGACCACCGAAACCAATAAAACTTTGGAACGCGGTATCTTATTTCTCATCGACAGTGGTGGTCAGTACCCGGATGGCACCACCGACATCACCCGCACTGTGCCCATTGGCGAGGCCAGCGCTGAGATGAAAGACCGCTACACCCGGGTCTTGAAAGGCCATATTGCATTGGCCACCGCGCGCTTTCCCAAAGGCACCACCGGCCACCAACTTGATATTCTCGCCCGCCTGCCGCTCTATCAGGTCGGTCTTGATTATGATCACGGCACCGGCCACGGCGTCGGCTCCTTTCTCGGGGTTCATGAAGGCCCGCAAAATATTTCCAAAAAGGCTGTTCTCCAGCCGCTCTTGCCAGGGATGATCTGCTCCAACGAGCCGGGCTTTTATAAAGCAGGCGAATTTGGTATCCGCATCGAGAACCTCGTCATCGTCACCAAGGAACAGCCGATCAAAGGCGGCGAACGACCAATGATGGGCTTCGAGACCATCACCATGGCGCCGCTGGCAAGAGACTTGATTATGGTTGATCTGTTGACGGAGGATGAGCGCAGCTGGGTGGATGACTATCACGCGGAGGTACGGACTAAACTCGGCCCCAGCCTCGACGGCGAGGTTAAAACCTGGATGGCATCGCAAACCGCCGCGCTTTAGAGGCAGTTAGGAATCCTTCGAGGGCGTGTGCCACGCCGCCTCAGGATGAGGGATATCAAATCCCCCCCGCCCCCGCCGTCATCCCGAACTTGTTTCGGGATGACGGGAGCTAGTTGATAGCGCGACCCCTCACCCAAATTTTAAGAAAAATTTGTGCCTCTCCCAAGGGAGAGGAAAAGGACGGTGTTTGTAATAATGGCCTCTCCCTTGGGAGAGGCCAGCGAAGCCCTTCGCGAGCGGGTGAGGGGTCGATAGATAAGTTTAGAAAAACCGTTTCTTCTATTAGGCTGGCAGCGAGGGATCGTAGGGTGGATTAAGCCATCGGCGAAAATCCACCTAACAACATTGCCATGGTGCATTTTCGCTTGCGCTTAATGCACCCTACGATCCGCCTCCCCCAAACACTATTTGCCAAATGCTTTGAACAGTCTATGACCGGGTCTCATATATCCCCCTCACCCATGGATCAGACCCACGTGACCAAGACATCTTCTTTGGCAGCTTTTACGCACCGCTTAGCGGCGCAGATGAAGCCGCGCAAAAATACCGGCTTTTCGCTGACGCGGATCAAGACCGAAACGCTCTCCGGACTGACCGTGGCGCTGGCGCTGGTGCCTGAAGCTGTCGCTTTTGCCTTTGTCGCCGGGGTGCATCCGCTGGTCGGGCTTTATGCGGCGTTCATTGTCGGGTTTATCACGGCTTGCATAGGTGGACGGCCGGGGATGATTTCCGGGGCGACCGGCGCCTTGGCGGTGGTGATGGTCGCGCTGGTTGCGACCCACGGGGTTGAATATCTGTTCGCGACTGTCGTGTTGATGGGACTGTTACAAATTCTTGCGGGGGCCTTTCGTCTGGGCAAATTTATCCGGCTGGTGCCCCACCCGGTGATGCTTGGCTTCGTCAATGGCTTGGCGATTGTGATTTTTCTAGCCCAGCTGTCGCAATTTGAGGTGCCCAAAGATGCCGCCCCGAAATTGGCTATGGCGAGTACTGAGGCGGGTCATGAAAGCGCGCTGATGCATATTTTCACGGCCGATTATTTAACCGGCCTACCGCTCTTCCTAATGCTCGGCCTCACTGGCTTGACCATGGCGATCATCTGGCTAACGCCAAAAATCACTAAGGCAATCCCCGCGCCATTGGCTGGGATCGGGATTGTTGCGGCGCTGGTCATTGGGTTTGGCATTGATGTGCCCCGGGTTGGTGATCTTGCTTCAATCAAAGGCGGCTTGCCACCATTTCATATTCCAACTGTTGATCCCAGCTTTGAGACTTTGAAAATTATATTCCCCTATGCCATGATCCTCGCCGCGATCGGCCTGATCGAAAGCCTTTTGACCTTGAACCTTGTCGGCGAGATCACCAATAAACGCGGCGGGGCGTCGCGCGAATGTTTTGCTCAAGGTATTGCCAATACGATCACCGGATTTTTTGGCGGTATGGGGGGGTGCGCGATGATCGGGCAATCGATGATCAATGTAAAATCTGGTGGCCACACAAGGCTTTCTGGCATTACCGCCGCTTTGTTCCTGCTCGCTTTCATTCTTGTGGGGTCGAGCCTGATTGAACAAATCCCGCTGGCCGCCTTGGTCGGGGTCATGTTCATGGTGGTGATCGGCACCTTCGCTTGGCACTCGCTAAAAATTATCCGCCGGATCCCATTGAGTGATGCGCTGGTGATCCTGCTCGTCACCATCGTCACGGTTTGGCATGATCTGGCGACTGCGGTGGTTGTTGGCGTGATCGTCTCGGCATTGGTTTTTGCGTGGAATAATGCCACTCATATTCATGCTTCGACTGATATCAAACCAGATGGCTCAAAAGTCTACCGCCTCGAAGGGCCGCTATTTTTTGGCTCGATCGAAGGCTTCGTCGAGTTATTCGAGATTGAGAATGACCCAGACAAAGTCATCATTGATTTTGATAATAGCCGCGTGGTCGACCAGTCCGCTTTGCAAGCGATTGAAGACCTCGCCAGCAAATATGAGCGCCGCGGCAAGCAAGTCCAATTGCGCCATTTAACCCATGATTGCCACCAACTCTTGAAAAAAGCCGGGCAGTTAATTGTCGATGCCGATGATGACCCGGAATATGAAATTGCCGTCGATTATTCGGTCAAAACCGGGATCTTTGGCGACGGGCATTAGCGGCAGCCCTCACCCGCTCGCGAGAGCTCGCTGGCCTCTCCCAGAGGGAGAGGCACATTTTTCTTTTCCTCTCCCTTGGGAGAGGCACAAATTTTTCTTAAAAATTTGGGTGAGGGGTCTCATGATCAACTAAAACGAACGCCTCCCTAAATCTCAAAATATCCCGAAACAAGTTCGGGATGACGGAGCCACGTCTATTCATCCGCTAACTCAAAAGAAGAAGCCACCAAACTTAACTCCCGATCAACTCAAGCCATTCGGCTTCAGTCATCGTCGTCACCCCAAGCTCGGTTGCCTTTTTCAATTTTGATCCGGCCTTTTCTCCTGCGATCAGAATATCAGTCTTGGCACTGACCGATCCAGAAACTTTTGCGCCCAAAGCGGCGGCGCGTACTTTTGCTTCATCTCTGGTCATTTGGGTCAGCGTGCCAGTGAACACCACAATCTTACCCGCAACCGGACTATCGCTTTTGACCTCGGCAACTGGCGCCGGGTCAACCTGATCGAGTAGCGCGCGCAACGCTTCAACATTATGGGTTTCGGAGAAGAATTCGCGCAACGCTGTGACCACTGTTTCGCCAATACCATCAATCGCCAGAAAATCAGCCGCTGCGCCAGTTGCCGCTTCTTCCTCAGCTGCCAGTGTCTGACCAAATTCGAAAAAGCCCTCCCCGGTGCCGACATGGCGAGCGATTAATCCGGCGGTGGTCTCACCAACATGGCGAATGCCGAGGCCAAATAAAAACCGAGGTAACTTTTGGCTTCGCGCCGTATCGATAGCAGCGAATAAATTGCTGACAGAAAGAGAACCAAAGCCTTCGCGGTCTTTTAGTTTCTTCAAGCCCGTTTTGTCGCGCTTTTGCAGCGTGAAAATATCCGCCGGGCTTTTGACCAAGCCATCTTCATAAAATGCTTCGATTTGCTTGGCCCCGAGGCCATCAATATCCATGGCCCGGCGCGAGACAAAATGTTTGAGCCGTTCCACCGCCTGCGCCGGACAAGACAATCCGCCTGTGCAGCGGCATACCACATCAGATCCGCCCTTTTCGTCTTCAGCCCGCACCGCTGCACTACCACAAACTGGACAAACTTTCGGGAAGACAAACGGCTTTGATGTTTTTAGACGTTTGTCTATCAGCACCCGGACCACTTGCGGGATGACATCCCCAGCCCGCTGGATCACGACCGTGTCGCCGATGCGGATATCTTTGCGCTCAATCTCGTCCTGATTATGCAAGGTTGCATTCGAGACCACGACACCGCCGACATTGACCGGATCGAGCTTGGCCACCGGGGTCAACGCTCCAGTGCGGCCGACCTGAATTTCAATGTCGTTGAGAATTGTCGTCGCCTGCTCCGCCGGAAATTTATGAGCGATGGCCCAGCGCGGCGCGCGCGAGACAAAGCCCAGACGCTCCTGGTAATCAAGCCGGTCAACCTTATAGACAACGCCATCTATATCATAATCAAGGCTTGCCCGGCGTTGTTCTATTCTTTCATAGTGCAAAATCAGCGCCTCAACCGTATCACATTGCTCGGGCAGCGGATTAACTTGAAATCCCCATTTTTTGAAAAGTGCCATCATCCCGGTTTGCGTGTCAGCAGGCATATGGCTCACTTCGCCCCAGGCATAAGCAAAAAATGCCAGAGGCCTTGCCGCGGTAATTTTGCTATCGAGTTGACGCAGGGAACCAGCGGCGGCATTGCGCGGATTGGCAAAGGCTTGCTCGCCTTTTGCCTCTTGGGTTTGGTTGAGGGTGGCAAAGGCGGCTTTGGCCATATAGACCTCGCCGCGAATTTCAATCACATCTGGCGCATTTTTGATGGTGTGCGGAATATCGCTGATGGTCATCAGATTTTCAGTGATGTTCTCGCCAACCGCACCATCGCCTCTGGTCAAGCCTAGAACGAACTTGCCTTTTTCATAGCGTAGCGACGCTGACAATCCATCAATCTTTGGCTCGGCGGTAAATAATACCGGTTCATCCAGTTTTAAAAAACGGCTGATGCGGGCGACAAAATCTGCCACATCTCCATCATTAAACGCATTACCCAGAGACAACATCCGGACGAAATGAGGCACTTTGGCAAATTTTTCCGAGAGCGGCGCGCCGACTTTTTTTGATGGGCTATCGTCGCGGACCAACTCAGGAAATTGCTGCTCAATCGCGTCATTGCGCTGGCTCAACGCATCATATGCCGCATCGGATATTTCTGGCGCATCATCCAGGTGGTAAGCCGCATCATGAGCCGCAATCTGCGTTGCGAGCCGCGCCAATTCGGCAGCCGCTTCGCTTGCTGTCAGCTTATCAATGGCTTTTGGTGCAATACTCACGCCGCTGATTTCTTGCCAGCACGGCGCTTTGCCTTCGGTTTAATCTTTGCACTGGCGAGCAACTGACCCGCCGCCGCTCTGGCGGCTTTGGTCACTTTTGCGCCGGAGAGCATCCGTGCTATTTCTTCCAGCCGCGCCTCATCGTCAAGCAACGCCACGCTGGTCGTGACTTTGGTTTTGCCAGATTTGGACACCTGCCAATGGCACCCCGCCCGGGCGGCGACTTGCGGCGAGTGGGTTACCACTAAGACTTGAGCATTTTTGGCTAAGCCAGCAAGACGCTCGCCAACCGCATCAGCTACAGCGCCGCCGACACCCGCATCAACTTCATCAAAAATAATCACGGTACGGCCGTCTTTTTGCACCAGTGCGGC
>JAZGEB010000046.1:0-2057 GCA_036478515.1 Parvularculaceae bacterium
TCTAAACCAACCCTCGACGTATTCACAAAATGCTGCCAAAGAGCCAGATAACCCGCTCTTCCCGCTTGCAAACCTGCTGTTGCTTTGCGTGCAGCCTGATCTCGCGTCTTATCGGTTTTACTGGCCAGCGAGGCCGCCGGATAAGCCTTCGCTAAATCAGCCATCGTCACCGGGCTTTCGTCAGGATATGGACCGCTGAAACTGGCATCGAAATAGGGCAAGTCCGGCTGCTCAATTTCCAGCTGGGTGATCAATTGGCCCATCTGTTTGCCCCAATCACCAAGGTGAATATCGCCGGTGACATCATCGCCGACAGCGCGCATCAGCCGCTTCAACGCCTCGCCAATAATCGCCGCGCGCAAATGCCCAACATGCAACGGCTTGGCGACATTTGGACCGCCATAATCAATGACGATTTTTTCCGGCTCGGGCTTGTGCCAGCCGCCACAAGACTGATCGACCGCCAGCACCCCAGCCTGCTCAGCGATATAGCCATCAGCGAGGGTCAGGTTGATAAAGCCCGGCCCGGCCAGCGTGATCTTTTGAAAAATGGGGTTTTGCTCGAGATGGGCGACCACACCGCTGGCGATATCGCGCGGCGGTTTATCGCTATATTTCTTCGCTGGCAGCGCCCCATTGCACTGGAATTGCGCCAGATCAGGCCGATCCGAGACTTGCACCCGGCCGAGCTCAGCCGGTAGCCCTTCGGCGGCAAAGGCAGCGCCGACAATTTCAGACAGGTTTTGGGTAAAAGAAAGGGAGGTCATGAGGCTCAGTCTTTATCCTCACCCGTTAGCGGGCTATTGCAAATCCGGGAATTTCAAGCTCTTGCCGGAGCGGTTATAAATAACCTGCTGTTTAGTCAGCACCAGCCCGACAACAATCTCGAAATTGGTGCCCGATGTTGAGTCGTCCTTGCGCGGGATAACAATATTGCCGACCGTGTCAGAGATCGTCACCACATCGCCGCGTTTAAAGTTCACTGGTAGATCAAATTCTTCCTTGGCGATAAATTCCTTATTGGTCCTTGTCACCGCGACAAAATACTTCATGTTTTTGACATTGGCATTCGCCATCGGGCCTTTGCCAAATGCAAAGCTCACCCGGATTTCGGCTTCAATCGGGGTATCGGCAAAATAGCGACATGAGGTCTCAACCCCGGTGACTTCGCCGGAAAAGGCGATATTTTCCAGCGCGGGCTCACCCACAAATTCGACCATATCCGCTGCTTCTTGCAACACTAGAACATTCGGGCACGGGGCCGGATTGCGCTCCCTGGCTTTTTTCTGAAATTCCTTGGAATTACCAGCGCACCCAGCAACTGATAGAGCCGCAACAACGCACACGAAACGGGAAATAAATCGGGGGAACATAGCCATCCTCAAAGAGAAAAATCATGATAAAAATCATGGTTTGATGTGAAGCAGCCTCGAATCGACCACCATACAAGGTAACATCTGAAATACCCTCTTATCACAAGGGGTGCAATGATTTATCCCTGACCATCTGTTCACTTAAACCAGGCCCCCGATAAATGACCAAAACACCAATGACCCTATTGCTTGCGGCCCCGCGTGGCTTTTGCGCTGGTGTCGATCGCGCTATTGAGATCGTTGAGCGGGCGCTGGAAAAATATGGTGCGCCGGTCTTTGTCCGCCACGAGATTGTCCATAATGCTCATGTCGTCGGAAGGTTGCGGGCGCTGGGCGCGGTGTTCATCGAGGAGCTGGATGAGGCACCTGATGATCGGCCGGTGATTTTTTCAGCTCACGGCGTGCCCAAATCTGTGCCCGCTGAGGCCAGCCGCCGCAATCTTACCTTTGTTGATGCGACCTGCCCGCTGGTCTCCAAGGTCCATGTCGAGACCGAGCGTCATTTTGCCAATGGCCTCGAAATTCTGTTGATCGGCCATGCCGGTCACCCGGAGGTGATCGGCACCATGGGCCAATTGCCAAACGGCGCGGTGACTCTGATTGAAACAATCACAGATGCAACAAACGTCGTCCCGCGTGATCCCGAGAAACTTGCCTTTGTCACCCAAACCACTCTGTCGGTTG
>JAZGEB010000047.1:0-2612 GCA_036478515.1 Parvularculaceae bacterium
TAGGGAGAGTGTACCATGGATAGTCAAAATCGTGATCGGCTGGAGAAAAAAGGCGAAAAGCAAGCCTGGACCAAACCTCAGCTCGTGGATATGGATGAAGCTTTGGACTCTGTAGAAAACGTTGCTGGCCCTACCACAGACGCGTTCGGCCCCACGTCCTAAAATGCGGGTATGGCTTGGCGATAAGTCAGGTCTAGAAAATTATTTTATAACAACATGACAACTGCCAAATTTGGGCTGCCTGACAACCAAAATTATGGCAATCGCGACTATCGTCTCTATGTTGCGATAGCTGCTCTGGTCGGTCTGGCAACGATATTCTGGCTCAGTTCGCGCTATCCCGCATTAAATGAAAAGGCCCTCATGGGGGGCGATACGCCGTTGTCCGGGCTTTCATTCGATATAGCCATTCGGATATTTCCAAACAGCGGAATTGTATGGGAAATTATTGCCAATACGGCGAATTGGATTTCCACAAATTTATTGGGAATGACATTTGGCGTGCTGTTTGGTGCCGCGCTCCTGACCTTATTGTCGCTGGTAAAAAAACGGTCTTTTGAAGGCAGCTTTGCCAATGCTGCACTGGGCGCCGCTATCGGTGCGCCCCTCGGCGTTTGCGTAAATTGCGCCGCGCCCATCGCACTTGGCCTGCATGCGGGGCGTATGCGGTTGGAAACGACGTTGGCGGCGTTGCTGGCATCGCCCACGTTGAATATCATCGTCGTTACAATGAGCTTTGCGCTGCTGCCCCTTTATCTGGCGGCAATCAAACTTGCACTGGCGCTGCTGATGGTTTTGGTCGCCATTCCCCTATTGTGCAAATATGTTCTGGTAACAGAGACTACCGGGCCAGAAAACGATACCAAAAAGATGGCTGAAGCATCTCAGCCCAAAGGCGTTACAGGCTGGATGCTGCGAGTGCTTTCCCCGAAAGATGCAGATCCGGCGCCGCATAATTCGGCTGAATCGCTCGTCTGGTTCTCACGGAACTATGCTCGCAATTTCTTCTTTATATTCATTGTGACCGTTCCAATGATGTTTCTGGCGGCGTTGCTGGGTGCTTTGGTTGTAACGATCACGCGGCCGGGCGAGCTGATCGATCTATTGCCTCAAGCGAATTTGGTTCTGACGCTGCTTGCTTTGCTAGCGGTTGCGCTCGTTACCAGCTTTGTCCCCGCACCGATCGCGCTGGATGTGATCTTGGTGGCCATATTGGTCGGGATAGGATTGAAGGCGCATTATGCAGTAGCGATGGTGATCGGCCTAGGTTCATTCAGCATATATGCCTTTATCATCCTGTGGCGCGCAATATCGCTTCGGACAGCGGTCAGCCTTTGGATACTTGTCATAGTCTTTGCCGTCATTGGCGGTATTTTGGGCCGTTTTGCCGGACAGGCAGAGGAACGCTATGACATCCAGCAGCGGATTGCGATATTGAAATCCAAAGAATCTATCGAATGGCCAAAATTGCTTCCCCTACCTCCTGCGCAAAAGCTGACAGCGCTTAAAAGCAAGATTGACCAACAGAAAATCCAGTTCCGTCCCTTGCCAGCAAAAGTCGAGAGCGATGGCGGCAGTCTAGTCAATCTTTCTTTCGGCACCACCGGTGCCGGAACGGTGAGTTCCGGCGCTAAAGGAACCAAATTCACAAGAATTATTGGTCCCGAAATTGGCCTGAATGAGAAGGGCGTGTTAAGCTCGCTTAAAATATTCGGTCCCTACAATATGCATGGCGGCATAGCCGCCGGAGATGTTCATAATGATGGCTGGACCGATATTGTTACATCACGGTCGATCCATCAAACCGGGTTTTCGCTGTATGCCAATCTGGGCGGCAAATATGTGCGTCAGCACATCGATCTGGGGCCGTTGGAAAAACTTGATTTTCGCAATCTTGCTCTCGTGGACATCAATGGAGATCAACGGCTGGATATAATAGGAGCTACCTACGGTCAGGGCACTTTTGCCTTTTTTAATGAGCATGGTGGCTTTGATTATAAGCGCTCTGCCCTGATCAACAATAAAGACGGCGTTCTTGCAGTTGGGATGGCCTTTGCCGATTTCGACAATGATGGCGATATTGATATCGCTTTTGGCAATTGGACGACACCATCGGAGCATGATCGCGGCAGAAATATCGCCCTTTCGGCGCATAATAATATTGCCTGGAATGACGGCAAAGGCAGTTTTGACAGCGACAGACTTCCGGGTTTCCCCGGCGCTACACTAACGACGCTGGCGAGTGATTTTGACCGCGACGGTAATATTGATATTTTGATCGGAGATGATCTTCGCAGCACGGACAATTTTCTGATGTCTAACGGAGATAGGTCCTTTCGCTCCAGACAATTTGGAAACACCATTTTTCCATACACGATGGAATCTACCATGAACTATACTCAAGGTGACTGGAACAACGATTTAATTCCCGATTATTATGGCGCACAGGTTGCAATACAGGGCAACAAGGACACAAGACGGGATCACTCCGGCTCGCGTGCATATGATATTTGTGCGCAATTCACGGCTGACCTAGGGCGTTGGGAGTATGATACCGCCGCTTGCGCCAAACGGCTAATATCGATGGATTTCATCGACCGCAGCAATATGCG
>JAZGEB010000048.1:0-2150 GCA_036478515.1 Parvularculaceae bacterium
GGTACTCGACCCGATGTTAAATGCCTTTACGGACTATCTTGGGGTTCAACAAACGATGCGTTCTGGTGCGCAACACAAATTGGATGATGATTATTTCCGCCGCATCGCTGCGTTAGATTACACCCTAGAGCATGATGATGGGCAGATGGCTTGGGATTTGGAAGGCGCAGATGTGGTGTTGGTCGGGGTCAGCCGAACCTCGAAAACCCCGACTTGTATGTATTTGGCCAATCGCGGCATTAAAGCGGCGAATGTCCCGCTCGTACCAACTCAAGACTTTCCGCCAGAACTGGCCAAGCTCCAACACCCATTAGTGGTTGGCTTGACCGCAACGCCAGACCGGTTGCAACAAATTCGCAGTACACGGTTGAAAAATATTAACGCAGATAGCGACATGAATTACGCGGATGCTGATTTGATCAAACAGGAAATCATCAAGGCCAAACGATATTTTGCCAAAAATGGCTGGCCGATCATTGATGTCAGCCGCCGCTCGGTTGAAGAAACCGCTGCTAATATCATCTCGCGGCTTTCAGCTCGAAAAAGCGGTTATGAATAAGCCCCTGATCTTGGCTTCTGCCAGCGCTGGCCGGGCAATGATTTTGCGCGACGTCGGTTTTGTGTTTGAGCAAATTGCCAGCGATGTCGATGAGCATGCCCTCAAGCAAGAAGCGGCGGACGCGGGTAAATCACTCAATCAAACGGCCTTGGCGCTGGCCCATGCCAAAGCCAAAAAAATCAGCTCAACAAGGCCGGGGCTTGTCATCGGCGCAGACCAAATTCTGGGCCTTGAGGGTCAAGGGTTTGATAAGCCGACAAGTCGTGATGAGGCGCATCAGCGGTTGATGCTGTTTTCTGGCAAGACCCACCATTTGCACACCGGAATTGTCGTCTATGAAGAAGGCGTCGTGGTTTTTGAATATGTCACCGCGCCGGCCTTGACCATGCGGCGTTTTACAAATGCCCAGATCAGCGCTTATCTTGAGGCCGCGGGACCAGAAGTTTTGGCGACGGTTGGGGCTTATATGTTAGAAGCCCATGGCAGTCGGTTGTTCTCGCATATTGACGGGGATTACTTTTCAATTATCGGATTGCCTTTGTTGCCGCTCGTTTCATTCTTGCGCGCGCCGCTTGGCTTGGAGTTTTAACCCGTCATGACCATCAAAGCAGGCGTCATTGGCTGGCCCATAGAGCATTCCTTATCTCCTCATATTCACCAGTTTTGGCTCGATGAATTTGGCTTGGACGGGGCCTATGAACGGCTTGCTTGCGAGCCGGGGCCAGTGAGTTTTGGCGCGTTCGTAAAACAGCTGCGCCACCAAGGCTATGCGGGCTGCAATGTCACCCTGCCCCACAAGGCCCATGCCGCGCGGGTCGCGGATCACAAAACGGATCTAGTCCATCGCCTCGGCGTTGCCAATACACTTTCCTTTACGGATGAGGGCATTGAGGCGGATAATACCGATGTCGCCGGGTTTAGCGCCTGTCTTGATCGGCTGCTTGGGCAGGACCAACCGCTCGGTCAGCCTCTTGGCCGGGCCTTAGTGCTCGGGGCGGGCGGCGCTGCACCGGCCATCTTAGAGGCACTGGCGGCCAAGGGTGCCCCGGAAATAGCGATTGCCAATCGGACCTCGGCCAAAGCTTGGGACTTGGTTGGTGCCCTGCCCCATCTGCCGTTGAAAGTTGTCGATTGGACTAATATTTCAGCCATGGTGGCGAATGTTTCATGTGTGGTGAATGCCACTTCATTGGGCATGGTCGGACAGCCAGTCTTACCGATTTCACTGGACCGGGCCCGTCCCGGCACGCTGATCGCGGATATTGTTTATACGCCCTTGGAGACAGATTTGTTGCGCCAAGCGCGGGAAAAATCCTTGCCTCATATTGGTGGTCTACCGATGTTGTTGGCCCAGGCTGCACCGGGATTTCAGCGCTGGTATGGCCAGCCCCCGGAAGTAACCCCGGCCCTTGAGGCATTTATAAAGTCGCTCTTGGAGGGGTCATGATTGTCATCGGTCTTACCGGCTCTATCGGCATGGGCAAATCGACCACAGCGGCGCTGTTCGCGCAGCATGGCTTGCCGGTGTGGGATGCGGATGCGGCGGTGCATCGACTATATGCCCCCGGTAGTGTTGGCGTAGGTCCAGTTC
>JAZGEB010000049.1:0-5268 GCA_036478515.1 Parvularculaceae bacterium
GCGTTTTTGCCGACCCGGAAAAACGGCTGACATTTTCCTATGTGATGAATAAAATGTCGCCAGCCCTGATGGGCGATGCCCGGTCATTGAAGTTCATTGAAGTGGTGTATGCAGCGCTATGAGGAAAATAATTCTTAAAATCGCCGCGCTAGCCAATCGGTCAAGATCGCGTTGATCGCGGTCGGCTGCTCCCACATCGCCCAATGGCCACAGTCTTTTAACACCTTTTTTTCAAGGTCAGGACACAGAGTTTCCATCCCGTCCATCTGTTCTGGTGGCAGCATCATATCAAGTTCGGCCCCGATCATCAGACTTGGTTGGTGCACTGTGAGATCAATACCTTCGGTCAACGCCCAATTCTTATCGATGGCGCGGTAATAATTCGTCCCGGCTTGAAAGCCAGTTTTTTTATACATGTCCGAAAAGACTTTTAAATCAGCACGGGGCATCACCAGTTTTGTATCATCGGTTTTTTCAAAGCGGGCAAAATTATCCGGTAAAAACAGCGCTTGCGGCATCAACTTGGGCCATGCTGCGCGCGGGGCTGGTTTGCGAAAAATAAATTCGGCAAAGGCTTCTTCGCGGCCGCCGAAAACCTTGTCGGGTAAGGCCGGGTCTTGAAACTGAATAATATAATGTCGATCACTGGTGCGTTTTTCAAAAATCGACAAGGGCGACACTGGCGCACGCTTCACATGCGGGGTGCAAATCGACGCAACCGCGCGAACCCGGGTTGGATAGCGATAGGCCATCGGCCAGACAAACGCCCCGCCCCAATCATGGCCGAGAAAAATCGCGTCTTTTAAGCCCATCTCCGCCATCAGCGCATCAAAATCAGCCGTGAGCACATCCATATTATAGGCTGCCGGGTCGAGTGGCCCGTCGGTCCGACCAAAGCCCTTCATATCCGGCGCGATCACCCGATAACCAGCTCCTGCCAGAGCAGGGACAATATGTTTCCAGCTATAAGCCAGTTCCGGCCAACCATGGCAGAGGATAATCGGCGGGCCATTTTCCGGCCCCGCTTCATAAACGGCAAAGCGCACGCCATTGGCGGTGACATAATGCGGGCTATCATAATCAAGCTTTGTGGTCATCTCGCCAGAATGGAGATTTTTTCTCCCAATGCCAAGCGAATAGAGCGGCTGGCGCTTGGCCTGCCCAGCGCATCACCCCATAGTTGCCGGTCTTATTGGAGTGATTCTTAACATGGCAACCGCCCACGCATTCGACATTGAGAGAGCGACACCAGATGTCAGCGATACGTTGCGCGATGTGTTTGGCTTTGATGCGTTCAGGCCCGGCCAGCAAGCGGTGGTCGAGGCCTTGGTGGCGGGGGAGAGTGTCCTTGCGGTGATGCCGACCGGGGCGGGCAAGTCGCTTTGCTTCCAATTACCGGCAATGATGATGCCGGGCTTTGCTGTCGTCGTCTCGCCTTTGATTGCCTTGATGGAAAACCAGGTCGCGTTGATGAAAGGGTCAGGGGTTGCCGCCGGGATGATCCATTCGGCCAGATCGCGCGAGGATAATGTTGCAGACTGGCTGGCGGCGCGCGAAGGACGGCTCAAGCTGCTTTATATGTCACCGGAGCGCCTCGCCACACCGCGCATGCAAGCTGCCTTGAAGGACTTGCCGGTTTCGCTGTTTGTCATCGATGAAGCGCATTGTATCAGCCAATGGGGTCATGATTTTCGCAAAGAATATATGTTGCTAGCCCAGTTGCGCACGACCTATCCGGATGTGCCGTTGGCGGCGTTTACTGCAACTGCCGATGAAGCGACCAGAGCCGATATTGTTGAGCGCGTGTTTCATAACGACGCGAAAACCTTCGTACAAGGCTTCGACCGACCCAATATCACGATCAATGTTGAACCGAAAAAAAACTCAACCGCCAGACTTTTGGCTTTGGCTAATCAACGTCGTGGCAGCCAAGGCATTGTCTATTGCCTGTCGCGCAAGGGCACCGAAAAAGCAGCGCAAGATTTGTGCGCCGATGGGCATAATGCTGTATCGTATCATGCCGGGCTGCCTGCTGAAGAACGAGCTGAAAAGCTTGATCGGTTTTTGACCGAGCCGGACTTAATTGTCTGTGCCACAATCGCTTTTGGCATGGGCATCGATAAGCCGGATATTCGTTATGTCATTCACATGAACCTACCCGCTAGCATGGAAGCTTATTATCAAGAACTTGGCCGGGCGGGCCGCGACGGTGAGCCGGCCGAGGCGATATTGTTTTATGGTTATGGCGATTTGCGCACCAGACGAATGATGATTGATGACACGACGGCACCGGATGAGGTTAAACGGGTCGAGCGCCGTCGGCTTGATGTGTTGGCAAATTATGCTGAGGCCGCAACGTGCCGGCGCAATGTATTGCTGGCCCATTTTGGCGAGCTGCGTGATGTCCCGTGCGGCGCTTGCGATATATGTCAGACTCCGCCAACGATGATTGATGGCACCAGCCAAGCAAAACTACTCATGCAAATTATGCAAGCGACCGGCGAGATTTATGGCCAAGCGCATTTGATCGATATTGCCCTTGGTAAACAAACGGACAAGATAAAGCAGGCGCGCCATGATCGCTTGTCGCTGCATGGGGATGGCGCGGCGACTAAAATTGACCAATGGCGCTCAATCATTCGCCAGCTTTTAGCTGAGGGCTATTGCGAGACCAGCGGCGAATATGGCTCGCTTGGAGTTACGCCTTTGGGCCATGATTTGGTTGCAGGTAAGGCCCAAATTATGGTCCGGCTTGAGGAAAAACGAAGCACACGGAAAACCAGAACGGTCCGCAAATCAGTTTCTGGGGGGCAGGTGGATGCAAAGCTTCTAACCCGTTTGAAACAGAAGCGCCTGGAAATCGCACGGGCAAAAGGCAGCCCAGCCTTTATTGTTTTTTCAGACCGGTCGATGATTGATATGGCACAGAAAAAACCCATGGACCGCGAAGAATTTGCAGAAATTTTTGGCGTTGGCGAAAAGAAAATTGAGGCTTATGCTGATATCTTTATTGCCGAAATCAAAGAATATAGTAACAGCGCAAATTAATCAAAATTTGAGTAATGCTACCAACTAGCAAGGCCGGCGATGCTTTTGCGATATATCTCTGGCGCCTGTTCGAGAATAGCATTTTGCCACTCGGGAACAGACGGGTAGAATCTCTCCACAAGACGGGTACGGACATTTTCAACCACTACAGGATTTGCACTTATGCGGTTATGATGTAACCACCAATCCATTAATAAAGATTGGAGCATCGCCTCTGTTTTATAGGTGCCCCACTCAGTGACGACGCTAGTGATTTCTGCATCGTTTATTTTAGAAATTTCAGCTTTTAACCCCTTGATCAGCAAGCCGGAATAATCCGGGTTTGAGCCATCAAGTATGTCGTCGCAATGAATTGCGTGCGGTGACCACCATTGCTCGGCGCGCGCATATTCGGGCGATGTCATTTTGTCATCCATGATGAAAAATGGTTTACCAAATTCACCAATGCCGGTATGCCAGTCAAGCATGATGACTTTTTTTGCTTGTGTCAGGCACTCGCGGGCAATTGCATAGACCGACCGGACTGACCAGCTGAGCTGTGCGCCGCCATAACCGATCCCGCTGGGATGATTATATTGTCCTGCCGTAATGCCGCTTATCGCTCGGGCTGTGCCATATTGCTTTTCATAGTTGCGAAAAAAAGTGATAAATTCAGCCAGGCCTTCAGGGTTGATTTTCGCTTCAGTGATTTGCTTGTGTAATTGGTCGTAATCAGGATTTTCTGGATGAGGCAGGTTGTGGTCGAGGCAATTGCGATTGAGATCAATGCCATGTTCATTGCCCCGGCTATCATAAGCCCAGCCATAAGGGTTTACGCCATGAATAATTAAGACGGCTAGCCCATCTGGCAGGGTGGAGAGGGCATCGCTTGCCAGCCATTGCACTATTGTGGCGGACCCAGTAGCCGCTTCGAGGCCATGAGTACCGCAGGTTATGACCAGAACTTTTGCGGCATCTGCCGGCCCTACCCAGACGTAATCAATCGCAAGATCTTCGCCGTTGGGTCCTTTTTCATCAGGATGCGAACAGGATGCTACCTGCAAGTCATGCCGTTTACAGGCGCTGAGAAATTTTTGGCGACCCTCAATGTAGCTGCTCGAAAAGTAAGTATTGAGGGGCCAAGCGTCAAAGGACATCGGCGGCAAATTTCTGTAGCACGGCGTTAAAACCATGCGGGTCTTCGACGAAGGTTGCATGCCCGGCTTTTGGCAATTCAAATATTTGGCCGCCCCATAGATTGCGCCACTTCGTTTGTTTTAGATAATCAAGTGAGACAAAAGCTTCAAGATTTCCATGGACGACGCAAATCGGTTTTTTCCAATGGGTTGCGGTTTCTAACTGATCATGGCCGCTTTCGGCGCTGAGCCAATGCTGGAGCATACGGTCGCGGGCATTGGGATCAGTCCGGATGAATGCGGCTCGAAAGTTATCTGGTATTGGATCGAGCGTGGCGTAAACCGCTCCGAGCCAGGCTTCCATTTTTGCTTCGGGCGAGGCAGTATCGTCGGCGATGATTTCAAAAGCTGTCGGGACAAATCCTTGTTGAACTTTTTCCAGGCCCGGTCCGGCAGGGGGGGACCCGAAAATCATCATCCCCTTCAAGTCCATGTTGCAGCCAGCCATCTCCAGAGCAATCTGCCCGCCAAGGGACCAGCCGACAACAATATAGTCTTTGACCCCAAGGGCCTTGATCGCCTTATCAATTGTTTGAGCATAGCTGGGAATTGTGTAGGTTTGCTCGGGGTCAAGCGCATTACTCGACCCGCCATGGCCGGGAAGATCTATTGCCAACAACGAAAAGCGGTCATTATTGAGGGCTTCAAATTGTTTGTAAAAAACTTCTTTGCAGGCCGAATTGCCATGTAGAAAAACGATCGTCGGATCTTTCGTTCCTTGTCGTTGGTATTCAAGCTTCAGCCCGTCGATTTCGATTTTGGCAATGGTGCGAAGTGCGATCAAAATATTCTCCCGGCGACAATAATGATGACCTGATGATCATCGAACTTGTAATTCCCCGCTCCAAGATTGGAGCGGGGGGAGTATTGGCCTGTCTACAGAGTTTAAAAATTCAATACTCCTTCAACACCCCAAGTGCGGCCAATATTATGTTGTCTGGCTTTTGTGCCGAAGAAATCCTGGAGATCGAAAACCACTTGTTGTCGATCAGAGAGGTTTCGACCCCAGAGATATATTTCATAACGGTCATTGTCACCGCGATAA
>JAZGEB010000050.1:0-6840 GCA_036478515.1 Parvularculaceae bacterium
TTACCGCAGCTCGCATTTCTGGCCGAGAAAAGTCAGTGATGATAAAATCATCCGCGCCGATCGTATTTTCCATCGCCACACTGACGGATTTTTCTCGTGAGGCATAGTCAGGGAATTCCAGTGGGAGTGTTGCAAATTCTAGCCTGTCAGGTTCGTAAATGACCTTGGTGCCAATTAATTTGATAATCGCCAGCGACGCGATAAGAGCTGCAATGATGCCCAGAGTAGCCATTGCCGATGGCCGGAACTGATACGCCTCAGCGCCAGTGAGTTTTGCCTCGGGAAGAATGTCCGGCACGCCAAAAACCTCAGCCACGGGTCGTTTTTGGACGAACTTGGCCAGAAGCCAAATGACGCCATATAGGATCGCCAAGCAAAACAGGAACACCATCCAGCCTTCAAACATGTGCACCGTGCCTTCGGCATGCTGGGTGCCAAATTTGCTGACTAAGGCAGCCGTAAGAGCGATCCGCAAACTGTTCATCACGATCGTGATCGGCACGGTCACTGAAAACACAATCAGCCGCTCCCACCAACTGCCCTTGTAAATATAGGCCGCAATCGCCCCGAGGCTCATAAACGGAAACAAGTACCTCAAGCCGGAACAGGCATCGACCACCTCAAGCTGATGCTCGCCCAGATCAATCACATTACCGCTATTGTGAACCGGGATACTCATCAACCGGATCATCGCAACCCCAAGCTCTGTCGACATGTGCTGGAATTTTGCCGACATGATGGTAATCAGCATGTGCGGTGGCGGCACCATTAAAAACAAGTAAAGCATTGGAATCAGGCTCAAAATGAAGACTTTCCGACCCCAAATCGCGCCCGGTATCCCCCCCAGAAAAAGCACCAGACCGCCTTGTGAGACCAGCGGCACGTCAATCAACCCACCAGCAACCGCAAATACCAGCCCCACACCGGACAGGATCAAGCCGGGTATCCAAGGCTTCCCCAGCGCTGCGATCAAGGCGTCACGCCGCATCCACAAAAGACCCGCGGAGATGACCGGGATAAAATAACTGTGGCTCAGTTCCTCAGATGTCCCCCATCTCGCCCATAAATTCTGCAAAGACTCCCAAAAAACCAGCACGGTCAACAACAACAAAACCGCCGCCAGCGCCAATATTTTAGGCTCTGGCATCGTCAGGGAGCTCAAACCTCCCGCCTTTGTCGCAGATCGTTCTTGTTTTGCAGGCTGCTGCCCATTTTTTTCTGACATATCGATGTCGCTCATATCTCGTGCCTGTTCCAACCATCAAGTCTACAAAATTAAAACCCCAGCGATTACATCTGTCATCGGGGCTTAGATGAGACCTGTTTTTTGCAAAATTTATGCTAGATTGGGCAGAATTGCTAGCCCTTGTCCATTGCCCGCCCAGAACAAGGGGGCCAGCGCTCAACCAACCAGCTGATGTGACATTATGCCATTAAATGAGGGGCTTATATGTTTCAATTGTCATTTTGGCGACTTTTGTGCATATGGTAGGTCAATTGCGGATGGAGAGAGTATAAAGGCGTCCTAATTTGGGCCCATTATTCACCCCTTTATCCTTTGCGAGGTATAATAAGTGCCCTAAACGGCGAGATATCGCTATCGGGAATAACAATGGCTTATCGTCAAAAAGGCTAATATGTATGGAACACCAGTTTTCACCGGAATACATTGTCCGGCTGCTTAAGAATAAATTCTTTATGATTGCCCTGCCGGCTTTGGCGATCGCCAGCTTGTTAGTCTTCATCATCTCGATCATCCCAGCAAAATATGAATCCGCTGGTAAATTGATGGTGCGAACCCAGCAAATCTCTCCTGTATTCATCAAAGACAAAGATGACATGCGGCCGGTGGAGCGTTTCCAATTGGTCCAACAATTTGTCATGGCACGGGCAAACCTGCTCGAAGTATCAACAAAGCACACTTTATTTGGCGACGAAAAAATTTCCAATAGCGAAAAAATTGACACGATGCGGAAGAACATTATCGTCAAAATCGACCGCGACCAGAATGTCTCTGCCAGAAGTGATGATATTGCCTTCTTGATCGGATATCGCCATGCGGATCCGGGCAAGGCCTATGTCGTTGCCAATGAATTGGTAACGCTGTTCTTAAACAAAAGTTCTGAAATCAGCATGGTCATCGCGGAAGAAACAGTGGATTTTCTGCGGACTGAGAAAAACCGGCTCGAACGAGAATTGGTAAAATCAGAAGCTGATATTGCCAACACAAAAGCAACCAACTCGACTTCTTTGCCAGAACATCTCGAAATGCATATGGGTGCCTTACAGCGCGCCAGTTCAGAAATGAACCGCATCGACAGTGAAGTAGCCGCATCGCAACAAGAAATGCGCTATCTCGTCCAACAGGGCGGCGGAAATGCTGGCGGCCTGGGGTATACTGACGAAGGCAAATTATCTGAATTGCGCCAAAGACGCGAAGAATTACTCGCGCAATATACAGATTTGCACCCAGAAGTCCGGGTTGTGAATGAGCAGATCGCGGCGCTGCAAGTCCGCCTCAATCCGACAAATTACTTACGAAAACTAAATGCGGATCTCAGACGTGTGAATGGCTTACTCGCTAAAGCGAAACGCAATGGGAGCGACTCAAACACAATAATCGCTCTCGAAGGGGAACGCGGTTCTTTGTTGCAACAACAAAACGAAGCCAAACGGATGATTGCGCAAAATCGGGCAAATTCCAGCATCACCAGCGGTAGTGCGGCAATTTCCTCGCTGCAAAGCCGCTTGGATAGCCTGACGACGCAACGACAAAACATGCTTGATACGATCAACGAATATGAATCTCGGATCAATAAAACAGCGTCTGTTGAATTGGAATTGACCAGCAAAATCCGCCTCCGTGACAATTTGCAAGAAGCCTTTGACAGTGTCCAAACCCGTCTTGATGAGGCCTCTTTGGCTGAAAGCATGGTCCGTGGTGACAAGGGGGCAACTCTTGAATTGCTCGATCAACCTGTTGAGCCTGAGCGCCCGACCAGCCCGGACCGTATCCGCCTGAGCTTCCTCGGCCTGGTCTTTTCCGGAATGTTGGCGCTTGCCTTGGCCTTGGTCCCCGAATTATTGATGCCAAAAATTCGTTCTAAAAGCCAATTACAGGAATTTGTGCCGATTGAAAATATTGTTGCCGTCCCGCAATATCATAAAAAGGAAACCCGATTAACCCGAAACTCTATGCTTGCCCTTAAAGTGGCAGCAATGGTCGGGCTCGGTGTGGTCCTTGTCGGTCTGCTTATCTTTACAATTGTACGCTAGAACCCTTTTTACTAAACAAGCGAGTTACGAGAGTTATGAAACACATTGAAAAGGCGCTCGAAAAAGCCGGTTCTGCCGGTACAGAGGCGCAAAAACCAAGCAAGAAAAAGCTGATCCGGGAATCTGTCCCAATGCCCGCAGCCGAATTTGATGCGCCGCAGCCACCGGCCTCCGCGCAATCGAACCAGTATGCGCGGCGCTCGGTTTCCAGTCTGCCGAGCATCGATTGTGATTTTGAAGGTTTCTTCGCCAAGCATTATGGCGATGGCACTTCTTCTGACCAATTGCGCACAGCGTATGGATCCTTAAGGACGGCTGTATTGCAAAAAGCGGCGCTCAAGGGATACCGAAAAATCGGCATTACATCAGCCTCGCCAAATGCTGGCAAGACAGTGACCGCCCTGCACTTGTCGCTCGCCTGTGCGAGGCGTGAGGAATATGATATATTCCTCACCGATTTCGACTTGCGCAGCCCCTCAATTGCAAAATACATCTCTGCACGGAATTTTTCGACAATCGCCGAATATTTTCGCGGTGACAAAGCATTCTCTGAGTTCATCTATCGGACAGAAGAGAAGGCCTTGCAAATAGTCCTCAATGATACGCGTCTTGATTTTAGTGCTGAATTTCTAGCTGGGAATAAAGCTGACCAAGCTATCGACGAGATGATGAGCATGAGTGACAATGGTATGTATTTCTTTGACCTACCACCGATCCTCGGCTGTGATGATACAATTGCGTTTTTGCCAAAACTGGATGCATTGGTTTTTGTTGCTGCCAGTGACGAAACCCATACATCCCACATGCGCGATGCCATGGCAGCAATTGGCGATTTTCCGGTTCTTGCCACCGTCTTGAACAAGCATGAGGGTGTGGTCTCAAGTTACCAGTATTATTAAAGCCTAATTGCAGGTGTAATTTCAGGTCGTCAGCGGTGGCACTTCGCCGCCGGACTGGCGTTCTGCATCACCGCCGCCACCGGTAAGTCGACCATTGTGACGCCATAAGTCCACAAGATGCCCGACAAAAGCTTGGTCAAGATTGGAGACATCTTCCCCGCTTAAGACACCGCTCTCTATCCGAGCTGGGTCCGCTGGCACCGCTTCAGCAGGCAACCGATCAAACCGAAACCGAGCCGGCACATTTAAACCCTGCCCCATCCCGATCGCTTCGGCTTGGCTCAAAGTCGAAACGCTGGCCATGAGTCCGGATGCAACCTCTGGCGCAACTTGGGTTATCGCATCAATGTCTGCCTTATTGGTCAGGCGCATCACAAAGAGCGTTCCACATTGCTCCAACATATCATGAGAAACCGAACGCGGTCGCGAAGAGATCAGGCCAACATTGACGCCCAATTTGCGCCCGCGACCAAGGATATTACCTAATATCTTGCCCGTGAGGGGAGCGCCGCTCGAAATTGCCGGAACAAAACGATGCGCATCCTCCAGCACGAGCAAAATCGGCACCGCGCCGCCACTCCACTTGGCCACTGTTAAAGCAAGCCGCGAGATCACACTGACGAGAACATCAGCAAGCTCGATCGTTAAATCACTTAAATCGACAACCGTTACAGGCTGACCCTCGGTCGGAAACCGAAACAAATCAGACAATAAGACCGACAAATTATCAGCGGCAGAAAGGCGGCCAAATATAAAGGCATAACGAGGATCGCGTGAGATCATCATCAACCGGGAGCGCAAGCGCCGATGCGAGGCGCCCGTGCGGTCATTATCCGTGTGAATTGATTTATCAATGTAGCTGACCAAATCAGCAACCTTATAGGGAACCGGCACATCAAGTTGAATGAGGTGAGAGTCAGCCGCGGCGCGGCTATCTACTCCGCGCTGTGAATAAAGCCGTTTGGCTGCCGGTATCGCCTCTTCCAATATCTCTATTTCTTCTTGCGACACTTCACCGCTTTCTAGATTGAGAATATGAACCAACTCATCAAAAGTCAGGACCCAATGCGGAATTATCCCCGAAGTAAGGGGCACCCGATGGGCGGCGCGGCCAAAGGATTGACTATGTTCATTATGGCGGTCGAACATAATCACGCGGCCACTATGGCGTTGCTGAAAAAATGAACGGACAAGACGCACGGCGGCGCAGGATTTGCCACTGCCGGGCTTGCCCAGGATGGCAAAATTGCCTTGCGTCAGTTTAGTCGAATCCACCGTTGCTAATATGCTATCAACCCCAGATATAAGTCCTACACGGACATTTTTGTCATTATTGGTTCCATAAATGAGCGATAGATCTATCGCTGTTGGCAGCGCGACCACATCACCAAGAACCGGATAAGCGCCAATACCGCGCTCGAAACCACGCACCGTTCCCTTTTCGGAAATTTCACCAACCAATTCCAACTCTGCTATTAAAATTTCATTTTGATCAGACTCAAGATCAGGCGTTGGACAACTCATTGCCGACACCGAGGCAATAATATCTGCGTCAGAGGTTTCCAAAACAACATTGGTGCCAATTTTTGGTAAGGCAATTGGCGCATCCCCTTGGCTCGTATCGATCAGAACCAATACTTGCAGGCCGGTAGAGGAAATCACCCGGCCGATACGTTGTCGCGGTGTTGTTGCACTCGATTTTGCGACACCAGCATCCGCTTTTCCTTGCGCATTCCCAGTTGCGCTTCCTTGTGGATCGACAATCCGCTCAAGAGCAGCCGCGACAAGGGGTTGTTGGCCTTTTGGGGCACTTGTTGGCATATCGTCATCTCCTCGAGCCTACTTTTTTCGGCTATATTTAGCTAGCTTTGCGCCACGCTTCGGGCGTTGTTTTTTCGAGCACCTCTTCAGGTTTATCCTGCTCGCTTGCGGTTGGCGTCACTTTTACCGCAGCATCAATTTGCCGCACGGGCAATGCGAAGCGCACAGAAGTGCCAACCCCTTTGCGGCTTTTGATGTTAAAGCGACCTTTATTCAGTTCAATGAATGATTTTGCAATTGGTAACCCGATGCCAGCGCTCATAAATTTGCGGTCTAGGCCGGTATGAATCTGCTCAAAGACACGCAATCTCCGGCTAATCTCCTCTGGCGTCATGCCATTGCCGGTATCTTCAATTGCAACATAAACCCACTCCCGGCTATCTCTCGCCTGTTTGCCTACGCCAAGCCCAGCTCTGACAATAACGCTAATCTGATCCCCAGCGGTACAAGCCGTCAGGGCATTTTCGAGGAGGTGTTCAATCGCCTTTAAAATTTTATCCGGATCAATAAAAACATCCGGCAATTCCGGGTCGATTTTGGTGATGATCTTGACGCCAATTTCCGCCGCCGCCGGGGCCGTTGTTTCGATCCCTTCGCCGATCAACTCGGCCAGACCATACGCTTGTTGGTACAACTTAGCGCCGCCGCTCTCAGCCGCCGCTAGTTCGAGCAATGTATCGATATGGCCAAGGAGCAATTCGGCCGATTGCAAAATATAGTCGAGATATTCACTGGTTTGTTCAGCGCTAAAATTATAGGTACTCGCGTCTTTCAACATTGTCGTAAATCCGACAATCGCGTTTAGCGGTGTGCGCAATTCATGATTCATATGGGCGAGAAAATC
>JAZGEB010000051.1:0-3589 GCA_036478515.1 Parvularculaceae bacterium
CGCCAGATCACGCCGCGCAAGGTGCGCCAGCTATCCATCAGCCGCTCAAACCGCATATAACCGCCTTGAGTCAATCCAAGCAGCGCAAACACGCCGGCCATCAAGCCGATACCGGTATATTTAATGGTATAATCATCCTCGCCAACCAGCAGGCTGGCAATGGCTGATGTGCCCGCAATCAGGGCGACAACAAATAATGACGCGAGGTCAGAATACACCTCCCGCGCTATGCCAGGACGTCTTTGCCTGGCTTTTTCATCACTCGTTGTTGTGTGTTCCAAAGAATACTCAACCATAACCACCACTCGGCTAACGTGCAGCTTGCCCCATAAACGCACTATAAAGGAGCGGTGATAACAATCCGTAAAACCGCTTGCACTAAACCTTAACCAAAAGAGCCGATATTCTCTCTTAATTCCCTGATGTCGGGTTACCCCATGCATCAGGCGTTGAAAAGGCCGTTGGGTCGTTTTTTTGGGGATAGGGCCTCTTGGTGTAAGAATGCTGTTTAATTCAGGCATTTTCTTTGGCTTTTTTGCAGCGTTTTTCACGTTATATTGGCTGCTGCGTCATTTCCTCGCAGACCGGGCGGTGGCCAGCCAAAACGGGTTGATCTTGGCCGGATCCTATCTGTTTTATGGCTGGTGGGATGAACGCTTTTTATTATTGATCGCGCTCTCCACAGCTTGTGACTATGTTTGTGGTCTTGGGGTTGCCGGGCCGCGCTATCCCAAACGGGCTATCGTCAAAGCGCTGACTTTTCTAGCTTGTGTCAGCTTGCTGGCGCTGGGACCAACCGTTTCAACCAGCTGGCCCTATCTGGTCGCAGCCCTTGGGGCTGGCGGTTTGTTAGCCGCGATTATTCGGGGCATTGAATTTATGTCTGGGCCGCAACGGCGCAAAGCGTATTTGTTGCTCTCGGTGCTGTTAAATCTGGGCTTGCTCGGCACTTTTAAATATTTTGGTTTTTTCACCGAGAGCTTGGTTGCGGCATTCAACTCTGTTGGCTTGCAGCTTCATGCGCCGATGGTGAAAATCCTGCTGCCTGTGGGGATCTCATTCTATACCTTCCAGACTCTGTCTTACACGATTGATATTTACCGTAAGCAAATGCAGCCAAGTGAGAAGCTGATCGATTTTGCCGCCTATGTCGCCTTCTTCCCGCAACTGGTCGCGGGACCGATTGAGCGGGCGAAAAACTTGTTGCCGCAGTTTCAAGCGCCGCGGTTGTTCGAGCGGCAAAAAATTGAGAGCGGAGCTTTATTGTTCCTGTGGGGATTGTTTAAAAAAATTGCCATCGCCGATAATCTTGCGCCCTTGGCCAATGCCGCTTTCGCTGATCCATCGCAAACCTCTCCCTCGCTGATGGTGATCGGGGTCATTGCCTTCACCTTCCAGATCTATTGTGATTTCTCGGGCTATTCAGACATGGCGCGGGGGTTGGCACGGATGCTCGGATTTAATCTGATGCTGAATTTCAACTTGCCGTATTTTTCCAGAACACCGTCCGAATTTTGGCAACGCTGGCATATTTCACTATCGAGTTGGTTGCGTGATTATCTCTATGTGCCCTTGGGTGGCAATCGTAATGGCAAGCTTCGCACTTACCGCAATTTGGCGCTGACGATGCTGATCGGTGGTTTATGGCACGGCGCCGCTTGGACATTTATTATCTGGGGCGCGTTTCATGGCGCCATTCTGGTGCTCTATCGCCTCTCCCGCATTGATCAACGCTTAGAGCGAACAGCAATTTCGGGCCGGGGGCTCGGCTTGCATGTTTCCGCATGGGTGCTGATGAGTATCTTGACTTTAATTGGGTGGACGTTGTTTCGTGCTGCGAGCCTGCCGGAGGCACTTGTCGCATTGCAACTTTGTGGGCAGGCGGTTTTATCTGGCGCGATTATCACCGAGCTTCCTTTTCTCGAGCAAGCTGGAACGCTTGCATTTTATACATTGCCCTTGATTGGCGTGCAGGTCTGGCAGCGCTTTAAAGACAAGCTCGAATTTTTAATCTTGCCAAATCTGGCTCGGGTTCGGCGTGCGCCGGTGCGAGCATTTTTGCAATATAACCTTCTGTTGGCAGTGTTGTGCGGGGCGATATTTTTAGCCGCTGAAGGGACTCAAGAATTTATCTATTTTGATTTTTAAAGGTCGGATAATGAAGTTTATGAAGACGGGATTATGGCTGATGGCAGCAGGACTCTATGCGGGGTTGTTTGCTGAGGCTTTTTTACGCGTTATTTCACCCCAAGCTTTTATCCCGCGCTATGTTACCGCTGCGCCTTATGGCGTGCGGATGAATGAGCCGTCGAGAACATATCAGCAGCACACCCCTGAAGTGTCCGCTCTCATCGAAGTAAACGCGCAAGGTCTCCGGGCGCGGCATGAATATTCGGTCGAAAAACCAAAAGGGGTCAAGCGCATTGCTTTGTTTGGGGATAGTTATTTTCTCGGCTTTGAGGTCAATCTTGAAGACAGTTTTGCTTGGCAGCTTGAGCAACAATTGCGCGCCAGAAAATGCCCGGTTGAGGTGTTGAATTTTGCCGTCTCTGGATTTGGCACCGCCGAAATGTTGCGCACGCTCGAACAAAAAGGCTTGAACTTCGAGCCAGATGTTGTGCTGTTTTCCTGGCACCATACCGACCCGGCAGACAATATTCGCTCAGGCCTCTATCGTTTTGAGGAACAGGCCCTAGAAGCGACAGGAGCAAATTATATTCCTACCGTGGGGATGTCGCGGAAAATTGCCAAAGTCCCATTTTATAAGGCACTGAGTAATAACAGTCATGCTTTTACGGCGCTGCGAGAAAAAATTGGCCGACTGGCCAAAAATATTTTGACCGGCGGGGCCGTGGTCACGAAAACATCCTCCAAGTCAAAAACCCATCTTGATCAACCAGCGGACAGACCCCCTGCATCGGCTCTGGATTTGGCCTTGATTGAGCGCTCGAGGCAGGTTAGCCGCGAAGCGAATGCGGCGTTTTATCTGATCGATATTCCCACCGTACAATCCCGAACATGGTTTCGCTCGGGGTTTCGTCTATTGCCAGAAACATTGGTCGCGGCAGATTATACAATATCAGCACTGCCCAGATTTGATCTTGAAAAATCCACAACGCAAAAACTCTATTGGGAAAAAGGGCACCGTCACCTGACCCCAAAAGGAAATCTTCTATTGGCTGAAGAAGTAGCGTCTAAGATATATACCGATCAATCAAGTGCATTGGCCTGCCAGGTTGACAGTCGTTGATTGATTTACTCATCCCGTTGCCAAACTTCCCAAACCGGCGAGACGCTTCCGCTCCGGTTGACGCGCTTATAATGTGTATACAGATAACCTTGTAAAGATACCCTTGTGGCTTCTGTCTCAGGATCTAGGGCGATGCGAGGAGACAGAATGATGTTTGCGCCTACAGAAGTGGCGGCACTTTTTTGAGCCAGGAGCGGGAATTTTCCATCCCCAGCGACAATAAACACGCCGACTTCTGATTTGGCTAACCCTTGCGCGAGCTCGAGACCAGCAAGAAAAATCGCGGCTTGCTCAGCAGGCGTTAAATTTTCACCGCTGCGAAACGGGCCGACCGGTAAT
>JAZGEB010000052.1:0-2493 GCA_036478515.1 Parvularculaceae bacterium
CGTTCTCGCTGCTTGCAAGCTGTGCGACGCCATCAACCATTGTGGTTAAGCCGCAACTTGGTGCTCATCAACACGGGCATAAGCATGGGCATAATAAGGCCCACAAAAAAGGCCATTGCCATAAGCATAAATGCCACAAACACAAGCACGGCAAACACCATCATTAGGATTGGCAATCGGAATAGTGGAATCGGTTTTTTGATATATGAGACAGTTCTTTGTATTCCGGCTAAGGCCTTACTTTTTTGGACCGCTCATGAATTCATCAATTGAAAGATAGCGGTCGCTATCTAGGTCAAACCGGTCGAACAAAAGACCAGCGCGGGCAGCCGCTTCGCGCGGGAATCCGTTATTTCTATTCCAGGTGCCAGGTTTGTCGCCCGATGAGATCGCATATCCGCTCGTAAGACCGCTAAGGTAAGCTTCAGCTAGTCCCACAGGTGGATTGGAAAATTCATCAAGCGAAATCAATTTATCTTTATCAGTATCAAGAAGTTCGAATGTCCGAACTATCATAGTTTTATACCAAGCGTTGGCTTCCGCATTGTCGATCATATTGTCACTATTGGTATCCATTTCGTCAAAAAATTTCTGAGCTTTTGCGGTGTCTTTGTCTTTTTTTCCGCGCATGAATTCTTCATGGGTGACGATACCATCTTTATTCTTGTCCATGAGAGAGAAGTATAGGTTCGTCGCCATGGCTTCCTCTGGACGGTTGATGAGGATGATCGTGCCAATAGCGATCACGCTAGCCGTCAGAATTTGCAAAGGGCGTTTCAAAGAGCGTACCCCGGTCGTGGTTCTGGCCTGACGTATGGCAAACCGGTTAAGGTAGCTATCAATAAACTCCCGTAATACGCTACTGGTGGTGTGGCCATCGCGCTCACAAGTTTTGACGAAAGCCTGTTTCTTCTCCGGGGAAACGCGAAGTTCGATCTTGTCGGTTTTTTTGGCGGTTTCTTTGTTCAGGGGTTCCGGCACAATTCTCTCCTGTCACTGGCTCTCATAGCAAACTCCATTGATCGGGCAGAAGGCAAGAAAAACTGTGTCTGGGCGTCCCAAAAACCGTGTCATGACAGGCGGGTATCAAGACATGAATGGCTCAATAAGCCTCATTGATGATCCGAGGCCAGCAATTCCGGCAACAGGGTTTCAAACGTCGCCAGCGGCATGGCGCCGTAAGCGAGGGCCACATGGTGGAATTGGCGAAGGTCATTTTCGCCGTCGATGACATAAAGCTGCTGCATCCGCAAGAAAACATCAGCGCCATATTTATAAGTCGTCACCTGCGCCGGCCAGCGCTTCATCCGGGCGATTTCACGCATCGCAATATCGCGTTGTCCACGGACATTTTCATGCCAATAGGCCAGTGCCTGCGCGTCACTCCAGCCATAGGCGTTAAGGCCGACATCAATCGCGACCCGCGCTGATCTGACCATATCCCATTCTATCGCCGCCAAATGCGCTTCCGGGGTTTGGTAGAGCCCGAGTTCCGGGCCGAGGGTTTCGACATAAGCGGCCCATCCTTCAACATAAGCTGGAAAAAATACATCCGGGAGCGGACTATCACACCGATTGGCCTGTGCTTGAACTGTCAGTTGAAAATGATGGCCCGGGGTTGCTTCGTGCAGGAAAAGCCAATCGGCTTGGCGCGCCGGATAGCGCTTGCCCATGACATTATAATAAAAGGATTTCTCATCAGCCCTGTAATATCCCGGAACCGGGGTTGTCGCGTCGGCAGCGGCTTGTTTGATCTTCACCGGTTCAACGCCGTAATCTTCGACGAATAAGTGGCTCAAGTTTTTTCTGCCGATCGATTGCTTTTGTCGAAACAGTTTTTCAGTCGGCTCTCCGCCTGCAAGCTGCATGGTTTTTGCTAAATGTTGTGTCAGACCATCTGGATCACCTGCAAAGCCCATGTCTTTCACCAGACGGTCATAGTCGGCAACACTCTTGGCTAATTGCGTCTCGCCAAATCGATACATCTGATCAATATCAATCGGGGTTGTATTCCAGCGATTTAAAAAATGACCATACCATTCCTTGCCAAGGGGGAGGCCGGCCAGACTATCTGGCATTTTTCCCGGGCGCGATTGCGCCAAATATCGCAGACCCAGTTGGCCCCGGTCGATATTTTCGCGCACTATATTGCGCATTTTTTCCAAATCAATCCGGTCGCAAATACTCAGATTGTCAGTCGTAAGAGAGGTCAATTTTTGGTCAAACTCGTTCAATACCACTAGTTGTTGATTCAGAGTTTCGGCAGTCCCAAGATTTGCAATATTATCAACAAACGCAATTTCCAGAGCTGGTATCTTGAGCTCAACCATTTTTTGAACATAGGCCGCTTTCACAGCCCCTAAATCATGAGCCTGCGTCGTGATAGATCCGCTAGCGGGAGGATCAATCGTTAGGTCTTGTCGGGGCGAACAACTGGTTAGAATGACCGCAGTGATCGTTAACAAAAGTCGCATGCGAATATAGCCTCGCGAA
>JAZGEB010000053.1:0-2444 GCA_036478515.1 Parvularculaceae bacterium
CCGACGGCCGCAAAATGACATGTTCGTTTGGGAAGTGCCGGTACCAGCAGAAGGTGAGACAACGCTTACCTTTACTGTCCGCACCAAGAGCACTTGGTATTCAAGATGCGGTGGCTTAATGGCATAGTCTTTGCGGTGCTGCTCGCTAGTAGCGCCCAAGCACAGGAGACAACAACTGTTGTCTCTGAGGCACCCGCGTCGCTGGCAATTACGATCTATCGCGATGATCTGGCATTGATAACTGAAAAGCGGATCATCGAGCTTCCTGCGGGCCGCTCGAAAGTCGAGTTTGCCGGTGTCAGCGATCAGATGATTTCGCAAACCGCTTTGTTGCAAGAGTTTGGCGCGATCACGCTTGAACGCAATTTTGACTTTGATCTGCTGACCCAAGCTGCCTTGTTTGAAAATATTGTCGGCAAGGACATCGTGGTCACCCGGACAAACCCTAAGGGCAAAATCACCGAGAAAAAAGCCAAAGTAATCTCTGCCAAGCAGGGTGTGCTGGTTGAAATTGATGGTAATATCGAAGCGTTTAAATGCGCTGGCATGCCGGAGCGGGCTGGGTTTTATGATATCCCGTCTAACCTCAAACCCAAACCGACTTTGTCTTTGGAGGTCTCGGCGACTACAGCTGGACCACAAGAATTGACCATCTCTTATCTGGCCAGCGGTTTTGGTTGGCAGGCGGATTATCTGTTGACGTTAGACGGCGCGCCAGACAAAAAGGGCAAAGTCTCTGCCCGCTTGGCGGGTTGGTTGACTTTGACCAATGGCACCGCGGTTTCTTTTGTGGATGCGCCAACAGCGATTATTGCTGGCGATTTGCGGCGCTTGGCAGGCACCAGAGTCGAGCCTTCCAGGCCAAAATATTTCTCCAGCTTTTGCTGGCCGATCGGCTCGACCAAAACCGGGACGTATAAAGACCTCAGTCGCCGGGAGGCGAAGGAGAGGGCTCAAGCGGCGCCGATGATGATGTCGATGGCGGCGGAAGCAGAGAGCGATACGATCATGGTGACCGGCTCGCGGATGAAGCGCGCGGATATGAAAACGGATGCCGAGCGTGAAGATTTTGGCGATTACAAACTCTACCGTATTCCCAATCCAACCACAGTTGCGGCTAATCAGGTCAAGCAAGTGCGTTTCTTGAACAAAGACAAAGTCGACCTGCAACGCTTTCATGTGTTTGACCTTTATGAGCCAGAAAGTTTGGGCGGGGAAAATCCCCACGCTGCAACTGTAGAATATCACCTCGATAATAGCCGTAAAGGCAAGCTTGGCGAACCGCTACCGCAAGGAACCTTCCGGGTAATGACGAAAACCCCCATGGGGCGGACATTTTTTCTCGGCGAAGATTATCAAAATGATCTCGCGGTCGATTTGCCGGTCGAAATCGGTGTCTCTCAAGCCAATGACGTGACGATGATGACAACGACCATTTCGGCGACAGAAACGAGAGGCCGCAAGGGGAATTATATCTATACCCGAAAAATGAAATATGAATTTGCCAATGCGAATGGCGCGCCGGTCCAGATTAAACTGACCTTAGGCAAGGACAGCGGCACGGTGTTCAATATCGACAAGCAATCTATGCGCCGGGACAAAACCGAAGACATTCCGACATGGTTTGTCACCATACCAGCCGAAACCCGCAAGACGCTGACGATGACGGTCCGCTGGGAATATTAGCTGTAAAATAATTCCTCCCCCATTCTTTATGGGGGAGGTGCTGAGCGTTAGCGAAGCGGAGGGGGTAAGTGTTGCCCCGTTGAAAAACAATCTCCAATTGGCATGACCGCGGGCCCCCTCCGCCCTTGCAGGGCACCTCCCCCGCAAGCGGGGGAGGAATTTTTACTCTATGGGCCACGCGCCGCGCGGCCGCAGGGCTTTGGCCCGTGAGGCATAAAAGGCGGCAGGGTGGGCACGAAGCTTGACCTGTATGTTGGTATGGAAAAGGGCGGCCTTCGCCGGGGAGACGTATGCAGCGGTAATAGTGGATTGCGCCATTGGCGTACCATCCGCCCAATTTCATGCCGCCAGTCGCCGCCTCAAGCCGCGCGGTTCAATAATTCTTGCAATTGCATTGGGAGATCGCCGCCCTGGTCTTGTGCGATCATTTGTAAATGGGCGAGCAACGCTTCTTCATTCGGGTCGAAATCGCCATCTTTGCCGATACGCTCCAGCAGCCAATAAGTTTCTTCTGGCGTGATTTGAGCTGCGTCAGCCGCCGCGACTGCATGGGTCGCATTGCGCTTGGAGTAGAGTTTTTCCATTTGCTTGGCCTCGCGCAGCTCTTTCGAGCGGCCAAAGGTGAACGCATCCATGGCGCCGCGAAACAGCGACACTGGCGACAGGCTGGCTTCTGGCGCTGCCCGGAGGCCGAGCATGGCGTCGCGGCTAATCGGCTGCCAGCCAAAATGGGCCATCAGGTAATTGGCAATCACTTG
>JAZGEB010000054.1:0-2680 GCA_036478515.1 Parvularculaceae bacterium
TGCGGTTTTACTTTGTCGGGGTTTTGGGCCAGCGGGTTATTGCGGATATTCGCACCGCGGTGTTCTCCCACCTGACCACTTTGAGCCCGGAATTTTATGAGCAAGTGCGCACCGGCGAAGTGTTGTCGCGCCTGACCACGGATACAACGTTGATCGAAACCGTGATCGGCTCGTCCATCTCCTTTGCGCTGCGCTTGAAACGTCGCTTCGGTGGCGCTGGCAAAACTGTCGCGTTCAAATTTTTCGCGAGTAAAAGCCTGCCCCGTCTGGATCGCACCAAGGCTCTCCCCGGCCCGGGCCGACGCATCGGCCAACCGGTCTTGGCCTTCGCGCGATAGTTTTTGGATTTTCTTGCCCAGAAAAATCGCCGGCAAAATAATCGCCGGGCCGATCGCCAGCATCATCAATGTCAATTTCCAACTGACCAAAAACATCAGCGCCAGCGCGCCAATGGTGGTGGCGATAGAGCGACGCGCAAAGGAGATGGACGAGCCGATCACGGTCTCGATCAAAGTTGTATCCGTGGTCAGGCGCGACAGCACCTCGCCGGTGCGTACTTGTTCATAAAATTCCGGGCTCAAGGTGGTCAGGTGGGAGAACACGGCGGTCCGAATATCCGCAATCACGCGCTGGCCCAAAACGCCGACAAAGTAAAACCGCAGCGCCGCCGACACGGCGACTAAAAACCCGACGAGAATAGCCAGCTTGAAGTAAGAGCCAACATTTGCCGGGTCGCCAAGGGCAAAGCGCTGGCATATTTGCGGCAAATCACCGGTCAGTTTTTCAGAACCCGCAAAACCACAATCAAGCAAGAGACGGCCAGCGGCGGGCAAGGTCAGATTTAAAATCGCGGCAACCACGAGGAAAAATAAAAACAGGAAAAGCAGGGCTTTATACCGCAGGATAAACGGCAACAACATGCGCAAAGGCTTGACTGACTTGGCCTTATCGCGATGGCGCTTGTCGCGCTCGATCTCAGCGACAAAAGCTGCCCCGGTGCTGCGGGAGGGGTCTGGGCTGGTGGTGTCTGCCATGAAGGGTCCGTTGCATTGGGTCGGTGCCTAAATTGGTCATAGAGGCATGAGAAAGTCACATAAAGATTGCGGCGACCAACCGCAAGCCGCCCCTTGCCCCCAATTCTATGCGCCGCTACTGTCGCCAAGAGAGACTTCAACATCTTATTTAAAGGGCGGGGATCCCATGACATTTTCCGATCTGGTAAAAGGCCTTGTGGCCAGTGCGGCCTTGCTTGCCTTGGCGGCATGTGGCGGCGACAAGACCAAAGAAAAAGACGCAAGCGGCAAGGATGGCAAAGCGGCACAAAGCCTCGATCTGCCCTCTACCAACCCCTATCCCGGCACCTATAAGCCCTACACCGCCAGTCCGACATTGATCACGGGTGCAACCATACTCACCGGTACTGGCAAGAAAATCGACAATGGCTTCGTTCTCCTGATCGATGGCAAGATCGCTGGCGTCAGCAAAAAAGAAATCAAGCTGCCCAAGGGGGTCAAAAAGGGTGACCTTGTGACCATTGATGCCACCGGCAAATTCGTCACCCCCGGGATTATCGACATCCATTCACATCTTGGCGTCTACCCCTCCCCCGGCTTCCGGTCGACCTCTGATGGCAATGAAGCGGTCGCGCCAAACACCGCTCACGTTTGGGCCGAGCACTCAGTTTGGCCGCAAGACCCCGGCTTCACCAGAGCACTGGCTGGCGGGGTCACATCTTTGCAAATTCTACCGGGATCAGCCAATCTTTTTGGCGGCAGAACCGTGACGGTCAAAAACGTCCCGGCACGGACAGTTCAAGAAATGAAATTTCCCGGCGCGCCTTATGGTTTAAAAATGGCCTGCGGTGAGAACCCAAAACGGGTCTATGGTGACAAAGGCGGGCCGAGCACAAGGATGGGCAATTTTGCCGGCTATCGCGCGGCTTGGATTGAAGCGGCCGCCTATAAAAAGAGCTGGGATGACTACAAGAAAAAATTAGAAGATGGCGACGACGAAGAAGCCAGCGCGCCAAAACAAGACCTCAAAAACGAAACTCTGGCGATGGCCCTGAACGGCGATATTCTCGTGCATATGCATTGCTATCGCGGCGACGAAATGGTTCAGGTAATCGATATGGCCAAGGAGTTTGGCTATAAAATTTCCAGTTTTCAACATGCGGTTGAAGCTTATAAAATTGCTGACCATCTGGCCGAAAATAATATTTGCGCCGCGATGTGGGCTGACTGGTGGGGGTTCAAACTTGAAGCCTATGACGGCGTGCGCGAAAATGCAGCGCTGGTCGCGCAACCGAAAAATAGCTGCGCCATCATTCACTCAGACAGTGCCGTTGGCATTCAACGGCTCAATCAGGAAACCGCCAAAGCGATGGCAGACGGCAATCATCTCGGGCTGGAGATCACCCCAGAACAAGCAATCGGCTGGATCAGCGCCAACCCGGCAAAAGCGATGGGCATTCTTGACCAGACCGGCACGCTGGAAGACGGAAAAATGGCTGATGTGGTGATCTGGGACGGCAATCCGTTCTCGGTCTACACCAAAGCAGAGAAGGTCTATATTGACGGCGCTTTGCTGTATGATCTGGGCGATCCAACGCTCAGTCCACGGACAGATTTTGAAATTGGCCAACAAGATAATGGACCTCGCGGGGGAGCAGGACAATGAG
>JAZGEB010000055.1:0-5253 GCA_036478515.1 Parvularculaceae bacterium
CCAACAAGTTACTCGTCGAGAACTTTATTGAAGTCGTCCTGAAGAACGGTGAGGGTGACCGGATCACAGAATTTATCTCGACCGACCTCTACATCCAGCACAATTCCGACATTGCAGACGGTCTAAACGGCCTCGGGGCTGCAATAGCCGCTTGGGCCGATCAAGGCATCACGATGAAATATGATACCGTCCACTTGGTGGTTGGAGAGGGCAACTTCGTCTTTACCGCGTCAGAAGGCATTCTGGGTGGCAAGAGGTCTGCCTTCTTCGATATGTTCCGGATTGAGGATGGCAAGATCGTGGAGCACTGGGATACGATCACCGGAATTCCATCCGAAATGGCGCACGATAACGGCAAGTTTTAACAGCCGAAGGCATAAATTAGCTCAACCGGACAACTGGGGAAAGCTGCATGAAAACACTCGCTTTGATTATTGCTTGCATATCGCCAGTCGCGATAACCGGTTGCGCAATGACTCACTCTGAACAGAACAATACATTAGCCGTTGCCCAGCCTTTTCTCGAGCGATAATGCACCATGGCCCTATTGGATTGGTGGATTTTCGCCGATGGCTTAATCCACCCTACGATCCACGCTGTTGTGGCGATAGAATTAAGTCTTTTTCCTCTCAACGAGAAGTTTCAGCCGCCCAAGAGTTCCGTCCCATTGCTGCGCCACATCGTCTAGCCATCCTTTTGCTTCGATCAGGCGGGCGGGGCGGGCGACAAATCGCATCTCGCGGCCATTGCGTTGTGACACAATTAGCTCAGCTCGTTCAAGGATACGCAGATGACGCGTTACTGCTTGCCTGGTGATTGGCAGATCAGCGGTTAGCTTGGTGATTGAGCCGCCATCGCTTATTCTGGCCAGCAATTCCAACCGCACAGGGTCGCCCAAAGCCGCAAACACCAAAGCGCGATCAAGTTTCGACATGAGTTTTCAAATTGGCGGTCTGAATTTCCCAGCCTTCGGTATTATCGCGCAACAGTGAAGCACCTTGTTCTTTGGGCAGGGCGGCGAAACCCGTCTCGGTGACAGTGACCAATGTGCCGCCCTCTTGCGGTTGAAGTGTAAAGACGACAGTCATCCAAATTGTGTTGGGGCCGATGTCCTCGCCCTGCTTGATATCCGGCCAGCGAAAAATAAACCGCTTGGGCGGCTCCATCACTTGCGTGATTGATGTCCAAGGCACGCCTTCATGTCCGGGATAAGTCATTTTGCCGGTGGTCGTCTCACCGACGACGAAAGGCCCATCCAACTTTACCCGAAACCATTGACCGAACTGCTCCGAGTCCGATAGCGCATCCCAGACGTGCTGCGGGTCAGCATCAATCTGGATCTGACGCGTAATGCGGTCGTTTTCCATGTTGTCTCCTTAGTCCGCAAAAGAAACATTGCACATCAATCCGGCGATACGCAACATACCAACTTTCCCAAGCCATGGCTCCCCCTTTAGTAGCATCCTTGTTGGAGTCGCCATGACGCCTCCAAAATCCGCAAAATTGCCGTCATCGTGCGCATCCGTCGATCCAACTAATCCAGTTGTGTTGACATCCTCAACAACTAGGACTCGCGCGTGATCTTTTCAAGCACTGAAAGGTCAAGCTTACAGGCTTTGCAATTAGGAAGGATTGTAGCAATTAGTTTGTTTAATTGAGTGGTTTTGTCGGGGGCAATTTCACTGATGGCAAATCGAAGCCTGATTGACGCGCGGTTATCCAGCGCTCCTACTCCGTGCCCAGATGGCGGAATTGGTAGACACGCTGCGTTCAGGTCGCAAGGCCGTGAAGGTTCGAGTCTGGTGCATCTAGCCGCACCAGAAGGTTGTTCATACCGTCTGTAAATCGATCTTGATTGCAAGCAAAGCGTCTACAAATCTCGGGGTGCATCACATCTACTGTGGCAAATTAACCACATTTGTGACGGATTGAGATCAAAAATACAATCGTTTGCATTTTGCAATTGCAAACGATTGGAACTTGGCGCACACCTGAATGTGGAGGCGTGCGTCTGGCGCATGCTAAATTATGGGCAACACTGAACGAAATAAGTTCCGGAGGATTTAAGTATGAAGATGACACATAAAAAGAGCCTGCTATTATCGGCTGCATCACTGGCACTCGTTGGGTTCCCTGCTATGGCGCAGGATGAAATCACAACTGATGACGAGATTGTCGTCACCGGTGTGGTCAGCGCCAAGGGTAAAAACAAACTGGAGAGCAGTATTTCAGTCAGTTCTATCGGCTCTGACGAGATCGCTAAATCAGCGCCGCGCGGCACCGCGGAGATTTTCCGAGCGTTGCCTGGTATTCGTTCAGAATCATCTGCTGGGGGCGGTAATTCTAACATTGCGGTTCGCGGTATGCCTCTCTCAACTGGCGGCGCGAAATATCTGAGCTTGCAAGAAGATGGCTTGCCGATCTTGCTGTTTGGAGATTTTGACTTTGCGCCGGCGGACGGATTTTACAAAGTTGATGGCACATTAGGGCGGGTCGAATCAGTTCGCGGCGGTACCGCATCGACCCTGACCACCAATGGCCCAGGCGGCATTATCAATTTCATCAGTAAAACCGGTGAGCAAGAAGGTGGCAGCATCGCGCTGACCACGGGTCTTGATTATGGTGATTTTCGAGGTGATTTTGAATATGGCGCGCTGTTAGCCGATGACATGTATTTCCATGTGGGCGGGCATTATCAAAAAGGCGGCGATTATCGTGACTTTGGTTTCGACCCAGTTGACGGCGGCCAACTTCGTGTCAGCGTCACTAAAGAGTTTGAAAACGGCTTCGTTCGCGTGTTCGGTAAGTGGCTGGACAAAGCGGACGCAACTTACATGCCGCAAGCTGCCGGCCTCGACGGCAATGATGTTGTTGATAATATCGGTGGCTTCTCGGCCATTGATGATAGTCTGCATAGCCCGAATATCAGAAATGGGCGCGATGTTGATGGTGAAAACACGATCAATAATTATGATCTTGCGGATGGCATTCGCACCACAATCAAATCCTTTGGCGGTGTCGTAAACTTCGACATTGGTAATGGTATCAACTTGGATAATAAATTCCGCTTTCAAGACATTAGCGGCAAGTTCAATGCACCGTTTACCCATGGCGTGTTCGATGCTGACACCCGGATTGGTGCTTCAACGGCCAGTTTCTTCAATGGTCCAAATGCTGGGCAAGCAGTGACCTCTGCTGCGTTGCAAGGCTTTAATGGCAATAATCTGATTTCTGAAGTGGCGTATTTTAATACCGACCTTGACGATATGAGTAACTTTGCCAATGAGTTGAAGCTCAGCAAGTCGATTGATATGGAAGGGGCAACCCTCGACCTTACCGCTGGTTACTTCTTCATGAACCAGAAATTTGCCCAAGACTGGCACTGGAACCGGTTCTTGACGGATACAACATCCAATGCGGCCTTGATCGATATTGTCGGCGAAACCGACAATGGTATCCTCGGCTATAACCAAGCCTTTGGCTGGGACGGGACCAACCGTAATTATGATCTGGAATATCAGGCTCGCGCGCCCTTCCTTGCTGCGGCGTGGACTAGCGAAGCCGGGTTTAGCCTTGATGCAAGTGTTCGCTTTGACACGATGGAACAAACTGGCAGCCGAACAGAAGCTGCTGGTGGTCCATTTGATGTCGATGGTGACGGCACGATTGATGCGCCAGAAACAAGTGTATCGCTCAACACCGGCGTTGGTGGCCAAGCCAATTTCGAAGTTGATAATACGGCTTACTCCGTTGGCGCGAACTATCTGTTTAGCGATAATTTCTCTGTCTTTGGTCGATTTAGTTCCGGTGCGTCGTTTAATGGCGAGCGCCAACTGTTCAATTCTCTAAACCCAAGCGGCAATTTGATCGCTGGTGGGGACGCGACCTATATCGATGAAACCGACCAGTTTGAACTGGGGATGAAGTGGAAAGATGGCGGCGACGCTGTTCCTGGTGACCTTGATCTCTATGTCACTTATTTCAACGCCGATACTCAAGAAGACAATTACGACATCACGACGATGGTCGCTGTCGGCAATGATTATACCTCGCAAGGGCTTGAGACCGAGTTTAATTATCAAAATGGTGGTTTCGATTTGCGCGGTAGCGTTACTTATACCGATGCTGAAATTGACGATAGCGACAATGCGCCAGCTAATATTGGCAACACGCCGCGCCGTCAGGCCGATTGGATCTGGAGCGTTACACCGTCCTTCACGGCAGAAGGCCTTGGCCGCGCTGGGGTCAACTTCACCGGCACGACAGATACATTCGTCGATGATGATAATGTTCTGGTCATGCCAGGTGCGACGGTGACAAATGTCTTTGTCGATTGGGATATTTCAGAGAACGCAACTATTTCTCTCAATGTGAATAATGCGTTCGACGAAGTTCTCTTTACCGAAGCAGAAAATGGCCGTGCCTTTGATACTGATGGCGACACGATCAATGACGTGATTGTTGCCCGGTCGATCAATGGCCGGACAGCGTCTGCGACATTGCGGTTCCGCTTCTAAGCTCCCTTCACCGGGGAGTGTGAGAATATCTGGCCGGCGGTTTTGAATTTTAGCGCCGACCAAATTTTCGAGACGGGCTTGCTATCTTAGATGGCGAGCCCGTTTTTTTGTGCCGGGGCTTAGGATTTTGAAAGAGCTTGAAAAAAGACCTGATTGCTGACGGTATCGCGGAGCACAAATTGCTTTAAGCGATCCCGGCGGGTAGCTAATTCTGTTTGGATTTTAGTCGCGTAGTCACTTGTTGTTTCCGGATTTGTATGTCCGCGCCAGCCCATGCCATAAAGGATAAACTGGTAATTGGTTGCGGAAAAACATTGGGTGGCGCGATCAAAATCATAAATACTCGGGATACTGTCTTGCCACTGCGCTAAATTAGCGGCGAGGGTTTCCGGTATCGAGGCCGGGTCCGTATTGTCCCGCCAAAAGGCGCTATCCCGGCGCTCGCTCAAGCAATAATGCAGTTTTAGAAAATCAACGATATTCTCATAATGATGCTGCATGATATGATTGTAACGCGGCTGTTCAGACTGTCCGGCGATATAGCGGGGGAGCAAATCAGCCAATGCCCAATTCGCCATTTCGGTGAGATAAATGCCGGTCGATTCCAGTGGCTCAAGAAATCCACTCGACAGGCCTATGGCGACGCAATTTCCGCGCCATTGTTGCTGGTGATAGCCGATGCGCATTGGCAGGCTGCGAATTTGTAACTCATCTTCGGGCTTGTTGACATAGGCCG
>JAZGEB010000056.1:0-5109 GCA_036478515.1 Parvularculaceae bacterium
CCATCTCGCCGGAAACGCCATCAAGAATAAACAACCCATGACGGCCGGGCAAAGCGCGGCATTTGTGCGCACAATAAATTTCGAGCCGGGCAACACCGCCGGACTCACCAAGACGCAAGTCTTTCAAAGCAGACGCATCATTCTCGCCGCCAGCCAAAACTGGCATCGGCAGTAAACTACCAAGCAAGAATGCCATTGAGGCAAAAGGCGCTATAACTAGCCGCATAAGAACATCACCATATTACTCAAGCCCCAACTCATGTGTGCGGGGTGTCGGGCCGCGCGGTCAAGCGGCGGCCCGCGAACAAAGGAGACGTCGCGCGGTCAAGCGGTGGCCCGCGAACCAAGGTGGTGTCGCGCGGTCAAGGCAAGCCGCGCGCGAACGCCTAGCAGTGCGCCCGAAAACGCCGCATCCCCGGCGAATGCCGGGGCCCATCACCGGTTCTTGTCGTCTTTGAACGGACGGTGACATGTCTTGCGGGGCGACCCCACCGGAAAATCACACCCTCAGATCTTTCCGAAGTCCTTCAGAGCTGGGCCCCGGCCTGGCCGGGGATGCGCTCATGAGGGTGTTGGTAACGCTCTAGCCGTCGCTGGCGGCAGGCGCTTCAGTGGTCATGGGGCAATAGGTTGCCGCAATCGGGCTGCTCGACCCCGCAGAGAAGAACACCAAGCCCTTGGAAACCCGCTCAACGCTGAAACAACTGTCGAGGCGGCCTTCTGGTTGGGCATCATAATGGAAACAGAGCTGATCACCGGCAACATACCACGCGCCGGTTTTGGGCCGTGTGTCATTCGTCAAATCAAATAAATCCCCATTGGCGGCCAAGCGTTCGCCCCAGCGTTGATTGTCGGCATAACAGCCGCGCAAATCCTGATCGTTCACAGCCGTCTTGATTTCGGCCCCGGTCAGCCGCTTCGCCCCTTCTTCTTTACTGGCAGTTTGCAAAGGTTGTTCTGCCGGGGTTGCGGGCGGTGTTTGCGAGCAAGCAGCGGTGAGGCCAAAGGCGATCGCGGCAATTAGATAGGTTTTCATGTTGGTCGTCTCCCAAAGTTAAATATATCCCGACATGTTTCTAACATGAAAAATCACCTTTGGGATAGGCCGCTACAATCTCATGCTAAAATCCATCTGCATCCAACGACATCATGGTTTCGCCGCCGGTTTTTAATTTTGTCAGATGCATATCTGCTTCTGGCAATATCCGCTCGACAAAATATTTGCCGGTGATCAGCTTATTGTCAAAAAACGGATCGCCATCGCCGCGCTTCTCCAAGGCTGACTTGGCCATCATACACCACATGTAAGACAAGGCAGTGAGGCCGAACATATGCAAATAGTCGTGGGACGAAGCCCCGGCATTATCAAAATTGGCCATCGCATTAGCGCCCATCCACTGGGTCGCCTCTAAGGTTTGCGCCTTGACTTTTTTCAAGCCGTCAAGATAAAGCGCCAAGCCTTCAACATTTTTATTGTCTTCAATATACTGATCTATTTCAGCAAAAAATGACTGCCAATAACGGCCCCCTTCTTTGGTCAGTTTACGGCCAACAAGGTCAAGCGCCTGAATACCATTGGTACCTTCATAAATCATCGAGATCCGGCAATCACGGACAAATTGCGACATGCCCCATTCTTCGCAAAAACCCGAACCACCAAAAACTTGCAAACTGTCATTCGTGCCCTGATAGCCCTTATGGGTGAGGTAGGCTTTAATCACTGGTGTGAGCAAAGCCATGAAATCATCAGCTTGCTGACGGTCTTTTTCATCCGGCGCCTTATGGGAGAGCTCTTCTTGCAAAGCCGCCCATAACACAAAGGCTCTAGCCCCTTCATTAAACGCCTTGGTGTCAAGCAACATCCGGCGCACATCCGGGTGAACGATGATCGGGTCGGCCGGTTGGTCCGGCGCTTTGGCTCCGGTGACCGAGCGCGATTGGAGCCGGTCCTTGGCAAAAGCGAGGGCATTTTGATAGGCCACTTCCGATGCCGCAAATCCTTGCATCCCAACCCCGAGGCGGGCTTCGTTCATCATCACGAACATCGCCCGCATGCCTTTATGTTCCTCGCCAATCAGATAGCCGGTGGCGTCATCATAATTCATCACGCAGGTTGAGTTCCCATGAATGCCCATTTTTTCTTCGAGACCGCCACAAGAAACAGTGTTGCGCGTCCCTGGATTACCATCCGCATCAAGAATGAATTTGGGCACAACAAATAGAGAGATGCCTTTAATGCCGTCCGGCGCACCGTCAATTCTGGCTAACACCAGGTGAATAATATTATCTGCCAGATCGTGCTCGCCGGCGGAAATCCAGATTTTCTGCCCGGTGATTTTGAAGCTGCCATCGCTTTGCGGCGTCGCTTTGGATCGGATCAGGCCCAAATCCGTACCGCATTGCGGTTCGGTCAGGTTCATTGTGCCGGTCCATTCACCGGAGGTCATTTTTGGCAAATAGGTCTGCTTTTGCTCCTCGGAGCCAGCTGCATGGATCGCCCGCCAAGCGCCGCCGGATAACCCCGGATACATGCCAAAAGATTGGTTCGCGGAAGATGTCATCTCGCCAATGGCGATGGCCAAAAACAACGGCAAGCCTTGGCCGCCATATTTGGGGTCCATCCCAATACTGCCAAAGCCATTTTCGCAATATTGTTTATAGGCCTCTTTGAAGCCGGTCGGCGTGGTCACCGAGCCGTCATCGTTGCGAATACAGCCTTGGGTATCGCCGACCACATTTAACGGCTGCACCACATTTTGGTGAAACTTGGCGCTTTCTTCCAAAAACGCATCGATCACATCCGGGGTCGCATCGGCAAAGCCGGGTAGATTAGAATATTTCTGGGTCTGCAAGACATCATGGATCAAGAACTGCATGTCACGAATAGGGGCTTGATATATCGGCATCGGCTGGGATCTCGCTCAAATAAAAGTTGCTGTTGGCCGGTAACCTAATGCGCCAGCCCGAAAATAAAAAGCCGTAGTTGCAGTTGTTGTGGTTTAGCATTGCGGCAACCATACTGGGCCCCGCGGCTATGGGGATAAATTTATTTTCGCCTAACCGCCCCTGATTGATGATTTTTTAGGCTTAAGGCTGATGATTATTTAGCCCCTGCCCCTTCCCGTGCTTGGCGAACCACTCTACTCCCATTAAGATTGATGAACCATAGGCGGGTGCCCGCTTCGTCAGAAGCAATTTTGGGCGCGAAATTATTTAACCCGCGAAGTTAAGGGGTGACGGCAGGTACCATGGCTAAAGCAAAACCAAATGTTCCGTGGAGCGTAAAGGGCATTGACCCAGACGCTCGGACAGTCGCCAAAGATGCGGCGAAAAAAGCCGGCATGACTTTGGGCGAGTGGATCACCCACACGATCCATTTACAAGCCGATGGCAAAGCAGCAGATCTTGCCCCCGCAGCGCTGAAATCCTTGCCGGCAAATGTCGTCACCGTCGAGCAGCTGCGCGAGGTCGTCGACAGTCTCAACCGCATGAACCAACGTTTGCGCACCACCGAAGATAACACCAAGGCCGTCGCCCAAAGCGTCAATCTTGGCATGGGCAGCGTGCTCGATCGGCTCAAAAAAGTCGAAACCACCGGCCCCGATGGCAATGTCTTTGCTGAGCGGATCGAGAAACTCGAAAAAGGTGGCTCCGATGCGACCAGAGCTGACAGCTTAAAAGCCTTAGAGCAAGCCTTGCGCGGGATCGTGACACAATATGAAACGACCCATACGCAAACCATTGAGCGGATGAGCGCCAGTGAAGATGCAGTCCACCACTTGGCTGGCCGGATCGACCATATCGATCACCAGACCACCGCCAGTTTTGAGGCGGTGCGTAATGAAATTGACCGGGTTAACGCGCAAATTCAACACGCTGAAGATAGCGCCCGACAGGTCATGGGCGAAGTGCGCGACGCCAGTGGCACCGACGACATCCAGTTCATTGAGCGGACCGGCAAGAAGCTCCGTATCCTCGGGGCAGAAATAAAGCGCTCTGGCGACCAGATCCAAGTATTGGAAAATCATATTCGCAAGCTCTCGGGCCAGATCGATGCTTCTGAGAAGCGCTCCTCTGAGGGCATCTTGAAAGTCTCTGCCTCAATTGACAATTTGCGCCGCGAGGTTGCCTTGACCAGCGATGATGATGTCGCCTCGGCCCAGCGCCAGCATCAAGCAACCCTGAGCGATGCGGCAAATCATGCGGAAGATCGACTGAGCGATTTGCAAGGCAATTTCGACCAGATGATGTCGCGATTGGACACCGTCTCGGATAATCAGGCGAGCCGTGTCGCCGCCGCAAAAGCTGAGGCCGCAGATGCGGAAACGGCTGAAGCAAATTTTTCCGACGCCGAGGCTAACGAGCCTGCTTCGGCGCAAGCGGTCCCAACCAAATCAGTCGCCACAGAAGACGCTGACTTCGACGCGATCTTCGGCGATGATGATGATGACGTAAAAGCCGTCCGTGACGCGATCACAAATACCGGTGAAGCGCCGCAATCCCGCAAGGAATTGCCAAAGAACCTGACCCCCAAGCAAAAAGTCATCCTCGCAGCCAGAGCCCGCCGCCGTCGGCTTGAAAAACAAGCCGCAGCCGCAGCAACCACAGCTGCCGCAACAGCGGTGGCGGCCAAAACCTTGACCAAAGAAGTTGCTGCTCCTGAGACGCAAGACGACGCAAAACAAGGTTTCTTTGCCAAGCTATTCCGGCGCAATAAAGAGGCAGATACAAGCGACCAGCGCGACGCCGATCCAGTGGTTTCTGATCCATCTACGCCCACCGCTGACGTCACTCCGTCTGCGCCGACCCCTGATTGGGAAGACACATTCTCGACCAAAGATGATCCGGTCCAAACCAAAGACGCGAACGCACATGCTGCCCCGCCTGTGATTGACCCCCTCCAAGCAGCGGCGAAAAAGGTTGATGTTGAGGCCGATGCAGATCCCAGTGCCGTGCGCTCGATCGTCAAGTCTAAAGACAAGCAGGCGCGACTGGCAGGCTTGCGCGAGCGTTATGGCGATCGCTCCGAAGACAAGAAGAGCTTGATGCCGTTGATCATCATCGCCGGCACGGCGTTGTTAATAGCTGTTGGTGCTTGGTATCTGTGGC
>JAZGEB010000057.1:0-6446 GCA_036478515.1 Parvularculaceae bacterium
GCGTCTAACTCAGCTTTAGCGCTGTCTTTTTGCGCACCGAGCGTATCCCCGGTCAATTCTTCTGCCGGCACCGCAAATTCAGCCAGCACGGTGAGCCCTGAAGGGGTCACATCGGCAAATCCGCCACGGACAAAAATCTGTTTTTCAGTGCCGCCGGTTTTGACCACCAGCATGCCCGGGGCGAGCACCGACATGAACGGCGCATGATTGGCCAAGACGCCAAAATCGCCTTCCAGTCCGGGCACAATCACCTCATCGACTTCCTCAGCAAAAAGCTCCCGCTCAGGCGAAACGAGATTGAAATTGAGTTTATCAGCCATGATTGCGGTCCCAAATTGTCGTTCGTGCGAGCGCAGGCAATACCGATAATCTGGCCCGGACGCAAGGTTGATTTGCCATGTAAATGTGATCCTGCCCCCCTTGTCAGCCGGGTTCTGGCCAGTAAAGTGTTAACCATTCAGAACGGGGAAGAGGGGAGACTTGGCCTCACATGTCTTGAGGCTCGACAAGTCTGCTGTTGCGACCCCAACAGTTAAGGAGAGATTCTGATATGAAGTACTCGCTAATAAGAAGTATCAAGTTGACCGCTGCGCTCGGGGCCGCAGCGATGGTCGCCACCGCGGCGGCCTCAGCCCAGACCATGCCGCTCGACAAATATCTCGTTAAATCAGACGATTGCGTTGGCTGCGGGCCGGTTGAGCTCAATAATATGACTGAAGTGCAAGCCTATATGGGGCAAGTCAATGCCCATATGAGCGCCCGCCCAAGCCGCGGCTTCAATGGCCCCAGCTATGGCGGTTTTCACCGGCGCAGCCCGTGGCGCAATGTTCAGGTCGTGTTTCTCGACTTTGACGCTGGCGGCGCATCAACCTTCCCGGTCTGTCGGTCCGATAATACCCTCTTCGGCATCTTCAATGATCATGTTTATACGCCAGCAGAACGGGCCGAAATCACCGAGCGGATCGCTCATGATTACGGACAGTTCAATTTTCATGTCACCAGCGAACGCCCAAGTTCTGGTGACTTCACAACCATCTTCATGGGCCAGAATGATGCGCCTGAGGATTGCTCCCAAGGCAGTAACATCACGGTCTTCCCGAGCGGCGGTGTCAGCATCCTGTTTGGCCGTGCCGAGGGAATTGATTTTCTTAACAAAAACAAATCCGACAACGCCTTTGCCGAAGCTAGTTTCTGGGAATTTCTGGCTCAGCTAGATCCATCCGGTGGCTTGCTGGAAGCGTTTTCCGGCGTCTCGATTGCCGAATTTGGCAGCGTTGAAGCAGCGAAGAATTTTGCCGTGGTCAACCAATCTGCCAATACCGGTGCCCACGAAGCCGGCCACATCCAAGGCTTGCGCCATCAAAACTCGTTTGGCGCACCCGGGGATGGCCTACCAGATACTGGGGCAATCTCTCCGTTTGAATTTGTCCCGGTCTTTCCGGGATCATCAGACGCGTCTGAAACCGTCCTCCACACCATGGCATCCGGCGCTTCTGTCGGCCTCAGCCTGAATGGCAGTGCTGCGGTTGACCGGTTCTTCTCCGAGCGCTCAGCGGCACGTCTGGCGATTAATCAGTTTGGCCGAGTGATCTCCGAAGCCCGGGTTCGCGGCCACCGCGCCCGGCGCTTGCGGGATCGGGTGTTGCTGACTTATGTCCGGGTGCCCAACACGATCGAAGAAGGGCAGAATGAAAATGCCCGGATCAAAGTCAATGCCGCTGTCGTCAATGGCGAAATTTCAGCCGTCGACGAGGTTGATAGCTATACTTTCCGCGGTCGTCGCGGTGAGTTCTTCAATGCCGAACTGATCTCAGTGATTGGTCGTGACCTCAGCTTTGCAGAAGGCATTATGGGCCAATTGCGGCTCTATAAGGTCAATCGCGATGGCTCGGAAACATTCGTTGCGTCAAACTTACAAAGCTTTGAAAGCCTATTCGATGCGGAGATGTTTGATATCGTGCTGCCAGAAAATGGACTCTACCGGGTTGAAGTAACCGCCCCGGATGAATTCTTTCCGGCAGATACAAATGGGGATGGCGAGCTTGATGCGTTCCCACTTGAAGCCAATGGCGGCGTTGGTTTACTGCAAGGAAAATATTCTTTGCAGATGTACACTTGTGTGAAACGCTTACGCCGAGCCCGCTCACACCGCATGGCCTCGAACTAAGCCAAGCGCTCTAAAATGAACAAGCCCCGCTCGTTTGAGCGGGGCTTTTTTTGTGAGCGCCACGCCCCTCACGCTTGGGAGAGGAAAAATGCCATCCCGTACCGTCGCTCCCCAAACAAATTCAAACCGTCATCCCGAACTTGTTTCGGAATCTCATGAGGCAAGGACCGCGCGCAACTTCAAGGGATCCTGAAATAAATCCAGGATGACGGGATTTGGAATTGAGTGATTTGGTTTTGGGCGGGAATATTGACCCCTCACCCAAATTTCAAGAAAAATTTGTGCCTCTCCCAAGGGAGAGGCGAAGGACGGTGCTTGTAACAATTGCCTCTCCTTTGGGAGAGGCCAGCGAGCCCTTCGCGAGCGGGTGAGGGGTCTAAAATAAGTCATTCCGCACCGTCCGCTCTCCAAACGAATTCAAACCGTCATCCCGGACTTGATCCGGGATCGCATGCGGCAAGGACCGCGCGCAACTTCAAGGGATCCTGAAATAAATTCAGGATGACGGGATTTGGAATTGAGTGATTTGGTTTTGTGGGAATATTGACCCCTCACCCAAATTTTAAGGAAAATTTGTGCCTCTCCCAAGGGAGAGGAAAGATTGCCTCTCCTTCGCGAGCGGGTGAGGGGCCTAAAAAAATCATTCCGGTCACAACCCTACCGCAAGCGCTGCAATTGTTCTTCGGGCGCATAACGCAGCCGACGCTCTTCGAGTTTGGTCAGATGACGGCGCAACCAAACGGTATAATTCTCGGTTTCTTCGCGCGATTGCATCAGGTCGTAATAATCGACCTTGTGCCAATTATATGTTTCCGGATTATGCCCTTCCTCGGCAAACAAAAACTCATCCGACGCGCCGCCATCTGGCAGCCCGGCGTCAGCGATAATTTTCTTGAACCGGCCCAGATAGACCCCAAAACCGATGGCGATAATCAAAGCTGCTATCAGTCCAGCTGTGATCGCCGCCATGATCGACAAATAATGCGGTGTCGAGAATGTCAGTTGACCTAGTTTCACCATTTCCAGGGAGCCCTTGGCCAAAATAGCCCAGCCAAGCAGGAGGATCATATACAAGCCGGTGGCTGATCTGATTTTAAGATCAACGAAACCGCCTTTATCGAGGCCATAAACCGTATGCTGGCGCTGGACCCGCTCGATGATTTTGCGCAAGGCGATATTGGCCAGATAGGCTTGTTGCAGATTGACCGGACCATAGGCCGGGTCAGTGTTGCGGGCATTGGCGCGAAAATCGATCAACGCCACATGCAATTCGCTATCGATGACGTTTTTATAATAGAGCCGACGCTCAAGCAGCATATCGCGCCACCGTTCTTGATAAAACGGACTGGCCAAGGCGAGGCCTAAGCCGATGATCCCGACCGCCACAAACGCGCCGACCACCGCCCCAAGAGCATGATTTTCCAGCACACTTGATTGCCCAGCCTGCAGGAAAAAGGCTTGCAGATACCACGCCGCAAAAACGGCCGTGACGAACGCCAAGAACGGATACAGCGTCAGCGCAAAGCCCATATGATTGACGATTTTGTTGAGCGGTTTGCGCATCTCTTCGGTGGCAAAGTTTTTTACTTGGATTTCAAGATCAGCTTCCCAATCATCCGGGGCGTAATTGCTGCGCCAATGGGAAACCCCGCTGGCATCCTTATATTCGGTCAGGGTGTATTTGCGGATCCGATCAATCGTCCACGCGCCGAGCCCGGCTTGTCCCCCGGGGCCGCGCCTCCCATGTGCGCCGGCCGATTGTAGCCGGGCTGAAACCTCTGCGAACAAAGTCCGGAACCCCATTTTGATACTCTCCCCGAAGCCAGTTAATTTAGCGCCGACGCTAATCCATTTAGGGAGGATTGGAAAGAGGAGGGTAATTTCAAGGGATACCCGCCCCCATTCGAGGGGCTTCATCTCAGGGTGAGGAATACTGTATCTTCTTCGAATCCCTCCCCAAAACTCCAGACCGTTCGGTTCAGGCTCAAGGCTGCGGGATTAACACCACAAAAAACCCGGGCGCAAAGCCCCGGGTTTTCTTAATTTCTGGGCGCTGATTTAAGCGGCTTCCGCGGCCATTTTGCCGGCTTTTTCAATTGCTTCTTCCATCGAGCCGACCATATAGAAGGCGCCCTCTGGCAGGTGATCATACTCCCCCGCGACAAGGTCTTTAAAGCCTTTAATCGTATCTTCGATGGGCACGAGCTTACCCGGTGCGCCGGTGAAAATCTCGGCCACAAAGAAGGGTTGTGACAAGAAGCGCTCCACTTTACGGGCCCGGCCGACCACCAGCTTGTCTTCTTCAGACAGCTCATCCATGCCCAGAATGGCAATGATGTCTTGCAATGACTTATAGCGTTGAAGAATTTGCTGGACGTCCTGCGCGACCTTGTAGTGCTCATCGCCAATCACCCGGGGGTCAAGAATACGCGACGTAGAATCGAGCGGGTCGACCGCCGGATAAATGCCCTTTTCCGCAATCGAGCGGTTGAGCACCGTGGTCGCATCCAAATGCGCAAAGGAGGTCGCTGGGGCCGGATCAGTCAGATCATCAGCCGGCACATAAACCGCCTGCACGGAGGTAATCGAGCCTTTGGTGGTGGTGGTAATGCGCTCTTGCATCGCGCCCATATCGGTCGCCAGCGTTGGCTGATAGCCCACCGCAGACGGGATCCGCCCGAGCAGCGCCGACACTTCGGAGCCAGCTTGGGTAAAGCGGAATATATTATCAACGAAGAACAACACGTCCTGGCCTTGGTCGCGAAAATGCTCGGCCACGGTTAGGCCGGTCAACGCAACCCGCGCCCGGGCGCCGGGAGGCTCATTCATCTGGCCATAAATAAGCGCCGCTTTGGAGCCTTCCGTGGAGCCGTTATTTTGCGCCGGATCAATATTCACATTCGATTCGATCATTTCCCAGTAAAGATCATTGCCCTCGCGGGTGCGCTCGCCAACACCAGCAAAGACAGAATAACCACCATGGCCCCGGGCGATATTGTTGATCAGTTCCATGATCAAAACGGTTTTACCAACACCGGCCCCGCCAAACAGGCCGATCTTACCGCCCTTCACATAAGGGCACAGCAGGTCAACGACTTTGATCCCGGTCGAGAGAATTTCTGACTCGGTTGATTGCTCAACAAAAGGCGGTGCTTCCTGGTGAATGCCGCGTTTGATCTCATGTTTGATCGGTCCGCCATTATCCACTGGCTCGCCGATGACATTCATGATCCGACCAAGAGTGCCTTCGCCAACGGGAACGCTGATCGCATCACCGGTATCGCTCACGCTTTGGCCTCGAACCAAGCCTTCACTACTGTCCATGGCGATGGTGCGAACGGTATTTTCGCCCAGATGTTGCGCCACTTCGAGGACCAGCCGGTTGCCACCATTATCGGTTTCCAAAGCATTTAGGATCGCCGGTAAGTCACCCTCAAACGCGACGTCAACCACGGCCCCGATGACCTGGACAACCTTGCCTCTATTTGCACTCATGATATTTCTTCCTTCGAAAACTCGTAAGTGGGCTGACAATTGTCAGCCCCATTTTTTAAAGTCAATTATTCGACCACATTTGTCGCTTCACAGGTGATGTCATCGCCATCGAGCGCGAGGGTCACGGTGCCGGTAAATTCCAGCGCACTGGCATATTCAATGGTTTTTTCATCAGCGCCGACAACGCCAACTTTACCGGTGCCACTCAAAGTACACCCAGCTTCGTCACAATCAGCACTGACATCGCCATCATTGCCCGCGAGCAAGTGGATGGTTGCACCGCCAAGGGTGGTTTGCTGCGCCCCGGACCAATCGATCCCGTCATTGCTGATGGACGTGCAGGCCGAGGCGACCATTTTGGTTTCTGGTGCAGCCGCTTTTTCTTTTTTGCTGCAGGCAGTCAAAGCCAATACGGCCATTGTTGCAATTGCGAGTTTTTGAAATTTAAGCATTAGACACTCTCCGCGCCGGCGATGATCTCGACCAGCTCTGTTGTAATTTTGGCTTGGCGGGCCCGGTTAAATTGAAGCGTCAATTTGTCGATCATATCGCCCGCATTGCGCGTCGCATTATCCATCGCCGTCATTGATGCTGCCTGTTCAGACGCGACATTTTCGAGCAACGCCCGATACACCTGAACCCCAACATAGCGGGGTAGCAGGGTTTTTAATATAGCGTTCTCATCCGGCTCATACTCATAAACCGCGCCTTTAAGGTCCGGCGCTGCAGCGCCTTTCGCGGCGACGGCCGGGATGATTTGGGTTTTGGTCGGGACTTGCGTCAT
>JAZGEB010000058.1:0-7220 GCA_036478515.1 Parvularculaceae bacterium
GATCAACAATAACACACCCAAAAGCCCGAGCAGTAACGGCGTCATTGATAACATGATGGTTTTAAAATCACTATCAGCCATCAGCTGGCTCACCTTGGTCGCCCGCATCACCGGCTTGGTCATCTTCTGGGGCCACCTCAACCTCTTGTGAGAAGGTATAGTCGATCACACGGACGATGTCCGTAGACTGATAATTAGCGTAAAGTGAAACTGAGATCATTTTATCATTGACGACGGCGATTTCACCAACCGGTAACCCGCGCGGCAAAATACCGCCAGCCCCAGATGTCACAACGCGCATGCCAGGCTGAATGGTGCCGCGTTCTCGGCGCTCAAAGAATTTCAATTGCGGCCGATCAAGATAGCTCCCCGACAGTATAGCTTCCATATCTGCCCCTTCAACCACCACGGGGGTCGATGAATTGAAATCAGTCAACAGCAACAGTCGCGACGCTTTGTTGCCGGCTTCAATAATATGCCCGAGCAATCCTTCGGTGTTGACCACGGCATTGCCCTTGGCGATCCCGCTGGCGCGCCCGACATTCAAAATCATTGCTCGATTATACGGGCCGCCGGTCTCCCCGATCACCCGCGCATCGGTGTAATTTGCGCCCGGTAATTCCGCGACATCAAACACGCTCTCGTAATAAGTGACTTGCCGGCGCAATGTCAGGGCTTCATTCATCCACACCCGCAACTCGTTATTTTCCTCACGAAGCTGCTTATTTTGATCCATCACATTGACGTAATCTTGCACATCGCCAATCCGGTTGTCGATCCAGCGCACAGGCTTACTCAAAATACTCAGCACTGGAGAGGCCATATCGATCAGCGTCTCACGGGCTTTTTCAAAGACACTCGCATTGGCCCCGTACAGGCTGAAGATCACCATGATGAAAGAAAAAGACATGAGAAAGACCAGGCTGGTTCGCCTGGTCTCGTTCCGACCGATCCCTTCCCGGCGTGATTGGCCGAGCACATCCATGGGCTAACTCCAAGCCTTCCAAGCGCGGCCGTTGCCCGCTCGAAATCAATTTATTACATTGCAGACGACAAAATGCCGCGATTTTTCTGCGTGCTCTCAAGCGCCGCCCCTGTTCCCAGCGCCACACAAGAAAGCGGATCATCCGCAACTGACACTGGTAGACCGGTCTCGTCACGTAAAACTTTGTCAAGATTTTGCAGCAAAGCGCCGCCACCCGTCAACATGATACCAGTATCGACAATATCTGCCGCTAATTCAGGCGGTGTCGCTTCGAGCGCGACTTTCACCGCTTCGATAATTTGTGACACGGGTTCTTTTAAGGCTTCACAAATGTGGCTTTGACCGATGCGCACCTCTTTGGGCACACCGTGCATCAGGTCGCGGCCTTTGATGTGGATAATAGTTTCTGCCGCTTCTTCATCGATATAGGCGGTGCCGACCTGTTTTTTGATCCGTTCAGCCGAGGCCTCACCGATCAACAGATTATGCTCGCGGCGAATATAGGAAATGATCGCATCATCCATCTTATCGCCGCCAACGCGCACTGAGCGCGAATAAACGATCCCTGAAAGCGCCAATACAGCAACCTCGGTGGTGCCGCCGCCAATATCGACCACCATCGACCCTTGGGCTTCATTGACCGGCAAATTCGCCCCTAAAGCAGCCGCCATTGGCTCTTCGATCAGATCGACTTTGCGGGCCCCAGCCGACAAAGCTGATTCTTGGATCGCCCGGCGCTCAACGGCCGTTGCCCCAGACGGGACACAGACAATGATCCGCGGGCTGGCAAAAGAACGGCGATTGTGAACTTTACGGATAAAATGCTTGATCATCGCCTCGGCGACATCAAAATCAGCGATCACCCCGTCCCGCATCGGCCGGATCGCTTCGATATCACCGGGGGTACGGCCCAGCATTTCCTTGGCTTCATTGCCGACAGCGCGAACAATCTTGCGGCCGTTGCGGTTTTCAATCGCCACCACAGAAGGCTCATTCAACACAATCCCGCGACCCTTGACGTAAACCAGCGTATTCGCGGTGCCCAAATCAATCGCCATATCGGCTGATAACATTCCAAATAGGGTCGAAAGCATGTGTAATCCTCAACTGTGCCATCCATGTCTGCCATACTGACCAAAGGGTCGCAGCAGGGGCCGGCGTAAAACCATCTTGCAATTTTAAGTATCCGGTTTTGACTTATTTAAGGTTAACAAAAAACAGTCTCAAGCTGAAATAAAAAGGCATTTGGCAAAAAGGCGAAATATTATCCACCCAACCGCAATTTTCTGAACAACCAGCGCATCAAGAGTAAAAACGCAATCCACCCGCCAAGTAAGGCACCGATGGCAATGAGGTGCTTGGGATCGCGGCTGGTGAAAAACTTCATCACATCATCAACTTGCTCCGAGAAATAGGCAATAAACAGGATTTTCGGGATAATCCCAATCCCGGTGCCAAGCCAGAATTTGAGGATCGAAATATGGGCCGCGCCAGCGATGGCATTGACCACGATGAATGGTGCCGATGGCGTCCAGCGCACCATCATGGTGGTCAGGATGCCATGTCGTTGGACTGTTTCAATCATGGTCACGGCCCGGCCCGCGCTTAACCGGCGCACCGCCCGACCGCCAAACATATGGCCCAAAGCGAATGTCAGGGTCGCGGAGATCATCGTCGCAATCCACGCATAACTCGAGCCGACTTGCGCGCCAAAGACCGCGACTGTGCCTGCGATCAATAATGTTTGCGGGAAACCGGTCAGCGCCAAAACCGCAAAGACACAGATCACGCCGATAATCGCAAATGGCGTATCGGCGATCCGGCCCATGATTTCGTCCAGCTTGTCCTTGTCCAGACCAAGCCACTCACCGCCATAAAGCAGCATCGCAACCACGAACCCCATGAGCGCAATCGTCACCAAAAACGAGGTCATCGCTTTGGCATCCATATTGTTCAAAAATTTTCCGACTACCCGAAAGAGACTTAACATGCGAGGCCTTATACTAATGGCGCCCCGGTCACCCGGCGCGTCTCTCCCATCCCTTTGTTCCCCAACCCTCTTCGTTCAGGATGTCTGCCTAGCATCAATTTCGCTCTAGTCCAGCAAAATGACAAAATGCTCCGGAAGACCGTTACAAACTAACAAATCCCGGACCAAAAAGCAAATCCGCGCTGGATGACCATCAGGACGGTGATGACGGTGCAAGCTCAGGCAAGAGGAGCCATGAACCGATCAAATGCCTGCCACAACGCTTGGCGAAAATTGTCTTGCTCCATCAAAATTTCATGCTTTGCGCCAGCAATGACCTGATAAGAAATATTTGCCTGGCGCTCGGCGAGTTTCTGCGCGTGGCTGGCGTCCACAGTTTCATCATTGCCGGCCCCCAAAATCAGCACCGGGCAATTTATATTATCGAGTGCTTTTGGTTTGTTTAACAAGGACATCGCTGTGTAAGCCGCATCGAGCCAGCCATAGGTCGGGGCATGCACCGCGGCATTGGGAGCTGCTTCGAGTAAACTTTGAAAACTCCGATGCCGGGTTTTATCCGTGGTCAGTTTGTTCCCCTCAAACTTCATCGAATGTTCTTTAACCCCGATGATCGAGCGTTTTGACATGCCAATTTTGGCGCCAATTTTGGCCATTGACCGGATCACTCTGCCTTTGACAGGCCCATAAGGCAATCGCGTCATCGGGGCGCATAACACCGCACCGGTAAATTTATCCGTGCCATCGGCGAGCCAAGACAGAACCGGCAGCCCGCCCATCGAATGCGACAAGATAAAATATGGCCCGGCAAATTGCGGCTCAACAAATTCCGCCATAAACAGCTTTAAATCGGCGGTGTAAGTGCCAAAGGTTTTGATGTGACCTTTCTCGGCCTCGGGTAACATCCGCGATGAGAGCCCCTGCCCGCGCCAATCCATGATCGCGACGTTAAAGCCTCGATCTTGGAGCTCGCGAACGACTTCGCCATATTTTTCGATAAACTCGCTGCGTCCCGTGAGCAGCAACACTGTGCCCCGCGCATCCGCCTGATTAGGGAGCCCAAAAGCCGCCATGCGTAATTTTGCTCCATCCACCGTATTGAAATAATGGACACCACCCCCCTCAGGGATCGGCGCTTGCGCAACGTCGATAAAATCAGTGCGGTCAAATTTATCACTTAAAGCTTCGCTCATCGCCTGAGCATAGCTGATTTGGACCCGAGGTCAGCCCTTATCCACAGCTTCAACACCATTGTGCACTTGGGCGAAACCACTTAACGTCATTGGCCGATTGAGGAGAAAGCCGATGCCGAAAGATTTGCTGAAATGGGGGAAGATCCGCGAACAAGGCTGGTTGAAATTTGTCCTGCTCTATGGCGTCTTGCTGTGGGGCATGCTCAGTGGCTTGCTCTACGCGCTGATCACGTCATTTGTATTGCCAAAGATATTTGGCGGCAGTTTTGGCGCCTCTTTCTCAATCATGTTGCCGGTCTCCCTCGGCCTATTTGGGATTGGCGGGGTGTTTTGGGGCATGGCTCTATGGGCGATCAATCAGGCACGCTGGAAAAAATATAGCGCAAAATCCCCTGCTTAAAGCCCTAAACCCCTGATGCCGCACCGCGCTCAGCTGGCTCGAGCCGGGCCATCACCGACATATCGCCGGAAATCTGGACCCGGCCCGCAATGAACGCGCTTTCAAGGCGGCGTTCTTCGAGCGCAAAAACCCGGGCAAATATTTCTTTTTGTCCGCGCCAGAGACAAAATGCTGATGCCAAATTTGCCGGTGCCTTGGTCGAAACAGATGGCGGAGACACCCTCCCATCTACCCAAATAGAATCAATAGCGCCATCCATCTCTATACGGATGACGCCATCGAATTTGGTCGGAAAATAATTCCCTGCCGCTTTCAGCAATTCTAGCAACAGATAACCCTACTCATAAACTGCATCTTCAATCTGCAATGGTTTTTGAAATTTGAGAGTCATGCGATCACTCTCGCCAATGGCGATATATTTTGCTTGATCAAATTCCTTAGCGCCATCAGAGCCTTCTTTTGGCGTGGCCAGTCGCGGCGGCAGGGTCCACACACCGCGGGGGTGGTCGGCGGTATCATTTGGGTTCGCATTTATCTCAGAAGACCCAATCAACACAAAGCCCGCTTTTTGCGCCATCGCGATGACAACATCTTCCCGGACATAACCGCTTTTGGCTTTTTCGTTCTGGTCCATGGTTTCCGGCATCCGATGTTCAACAATGCCTAAAATGCCGCCGGGGCGCAGCGCGGTAAAAAACTCAGTAAACGCCTCATCTGCAAAACCACTGCCCATCCAATTATGCACATTGCGGAAACTCAACACCACATCCGCGCTCCCGGCTGGTGCAATGCCAGCGGCCCCTGGCAGAGATGTGACATTGATCGCGCCATAAAGATCGGCATTGGTGGTAAATTTGTCGGTAAATTTTTTCATCCCCTTGGCATAATACTCGCCTTGGGATGTATCAAAACCGGCAGCGTAAAAAGTGCCGCCACCGCTGGCAATATACGGGGCGAGGATTTCGGTGTACCAACCGCCGCCGGGCCAAATCTCAACCAATGTCATATTTGCCTCAACGCCAAAAAACTCGAGCGTTTCGGCTGGATGGCGAAAACCATCCCGAGCAGTATCCTTGTCGCTGCGATGCGCCCCGGCAACGGCCATTTGCAGTTTTGAGGGAGCGGCTTCGACAGTTGCTTTTTCAACCACCTCTGCTGGTGTATCCGCCTTGGCAGCCATCTGCGAACAAGCGCTAAATGCCGTTGCAGCCAGCAAGATGGTCGCAAAACGCGCGGCAGTATGGGGGGAAGGTTTGCGGGTGATTTTCGTCAACATGGTTGTTCTCCTGAAAAAATTTCTCCCCTGACCATAGTCGATTTTGCTCGAAAAAAAACCGCTGATTTTTAAAAAAATGCAATCTTGAAAGCATGCCGCATCGCTCCCATCTCTGGCTCATCGGATGGCCCTTTGGCGCCGATGCGTTGTCCCGGCAGGCCCTTTGGCTGTCACACATGGGCGGCGACTTAACCATTGCTTCTTAAGGAGAATGACCAATGAAAACCTACGATATGACCCCCCTATTCCGCTCCACAATCGGCTTTGATCGATTGTTTAACGATCTGTTCGATCAAGTCGGCAAACTCGATGGCAGCGGCTATCCGCCCTATAATATTGAAGTTGCTGATGAGACCAATTACCGCATCACTCTGGCTGTCGCAGGCTTTGGGGATGAGGACCTCGAGGTGGAAGTCAAGGAACAGACGCTGACGATTAAAGGCACCCGTCCGGAAGGCGAAGAGGCTCGCGACTTCCTCCATCAAGGGATTGCCGGACGCAGTTTTGAGCGCCATTTCCAATTAGCGGATCATGTCCGCGTCACCGGCGCTAATCTGAAACATGGCCTGTTGGATATTCAATTGGAACGCGAAATACCCGAGGCGGCCAAACCGCGCAAAATCAATATCAGCGCAACAAGCCGCCCGTCTGCACAAGTCTTGAAAGGCCCCAACGCAGCGTAATATCATCGTATAAATTCGATTCCTAACGAGGCTCCTTCGCACCAGCGGCAGGAGCCTCGATTTTATGGTTAACATCTCCTTATTAACCCTGCTTTTTAACGTGGACTTAAGCCCTATACGATATTTTAACATCACAAATTTTGGGCAACCACAGAAGGGGAACCCGGCGATGCTACGATATTTTTTACGCAATAATGATGGCAATATTGGCTTGATATTCATGATCGTCATTGGGCCGCTCTTGCTATTGACCGGGCTCAGTATTGATTTTCTGCGTGCTGCCCGTGCGCGGGTTGCCGTCCAGCAAGCCGTTGATGCGGCCTCAATGATCGCCGCCCAAGCCGCCATCGCTGACCCAACTATTCAAGAATACAAGCTTGTTGCTTTAGCTCGGCTGGCTTTTGCTGAATCTATCGGCCGTTCCCCAACAATCTTAGCCCAACCCGGCGATCTGTCAGTCTCTGATGGCGCGTATCAATTTCAAGCTAGTGCGACAATTCAGTCGGGGTTCCTTTCCATCATCGGTCAAACGACACTTGATGTTGGTAAGACTTCAGTTGCTAATGTCGATACCAGTGGCGAACTTGAAATCGTCTTGGTACTGGATAACACCGGGTCGATGAAAGGCCAAAAGCTGATTGATTTAAAATCCGCTGCACAAACCATGGTCGACACGCTGCTGTTGCCAGGCCGCGA
>JAZGEB010000059.1:0-4380 GCA_036478515.1 Parvularculaceae bacterium
CATAAATCTGCTTGCGGGCGTTTTTCAACCGTGCTCGGACCGAATTATAATGCTTTACACAAAGATCATTTTCATTTTGACCAAGGCCCAAATGTGAGCTGCAAGTAAGACTGAGTGTTGTGCCTACACCTACTCCTGCACCGCAAGCGCTATCCGGCGCAGCTATTAGCGCTCCAGTCGATCCGGATCTGGGTCACGGTATTGCCAGGCATTGTATAGCGAAAGGTTACCGGATGACCGGCGACAGTTGCCCGTTCAACTGATGTCATGATCTGTTCCCACTGCCGGGCCTTGCGGCTGTTGGTGCTCAGCGACGGGCCATCGGGCACGAACCAAATGCGCGGATCGCCAAAGCGGAAACCACGGCGGGTGCCATCACTGGCTTCAACCGCAAAACTCGCCCCGTAATCGCCCGCCTGCAACAGAAAATAGGATTGCGACACGACGCAACCCGTGAAGCTCACTGGCGCTGCCGCGGCCTGCAAATCTGGTTTTTCGAGTTGTTTGGGATGAATTGTTGTCTTGGGTCCATCCTGTGCAGCAGCGTTAGTGGGCAAGACCAGTCCTATTCCAAGGCAGACAAAAGCAAAATTACGCATAATTCTCTCCAATGCCAACCCACCGAAATAGTGTCACAAGAACCCGCCGCCCGCATTCATCCAAATGAAGTTGCGGCACGTCTATTTTCGTCATCTAAAACAGCATTCACGGCGTAGGCCCTAAAACCCATGCTCTTGGCGGTGCCATTCTACGTTTATGTGGTATTGAATTTTATAAATTCCTGGAGTAATCGTGGGATTGCAGGGCACTCTTTTAATACCAAATTTTGGATGGTATTTGATGAAATTCGTTTATACCCAGTTGGTAGTGATTCATCGTTCCCTTCCTCGAAAACAAAAAATACCGAACACTCTGGGTATTCTGTAGGCGGTTCAAATTTCTGTTTTCCGCTTTTTACCTGAACCATGGCAGTATCTCGATTCTTATTGACGAGAATAAATTCGGTCAGTGCTGTCTGTCTTTTGCAAGTGCTGGGGATTACAAACCAGCCCATAGTTGATAAATAATAAGCAACTATGTCCTCAAGGACGTCGGGACTTAACAGGCCAAAAACTGACTCAACACTAGATATTTTGAGTGTTGGCTGTTTGCCACCAATTTTAGCGTATAAAAAATCGGAATAAATAGTAGCTTCTTTATTGGGAATCTTACTGATTGAATTCGGCTGTGTGGTACTTCTGATAACAGCGCCGGGGACTTTTTCTTCGGTACCAACTTTTAACCACATACATCGACGAGACATTCTGAGGTTAAGCCGATTGTATTCATCTTTATTGAGACAGAAAAAATTGCTCGTGATTTGGCCGACGTAATACGTCCCAGACAGATCGCGCATCCAGACAAAATCACCAACCCTCATCCGATCCATCATGATACGGCTAGAAGATTTCCAGCCACGTTTACCTTCCCATTCAGGCGAGGCATTTCTCAAATAATCGTTTTTCGTACCAAGGTGTGGTATGTCATCATTCCCCCAACCAGTCGCACATAAACCTTCTTTGAGACACAGATCTATTGATTCTTCACGGGATTCTGACTCTGACGACTTGATAGTCAGTCGCCAGAGTTGTGAATCTACAGCACTTTTTTGCTTGTCAGTGCTTACTGTCATAATTTTAAATCCAACAGACTACCCCTGCACCGCTTTGACAATTTTGCGGGCGGCATCATCGAGGTCGTCAGCGGCGATCACCGCTAAGTCGGAGCTATTGATCAACGCCTTGCCTTTTTTGACATTGGTGCCTTCTAAGCGGACCACCAGCGGCACTTTCAAGCCAACTTCTTCAACAGCGGCAAGGACGCCAGCAGCGATCACGTCACATTGCATGATGCCGCCAAAAATATTGACCAAGATGCCTTCGACAGCCGGATCGGAAGTTATGATCTTGAACGCTTCGGTGACCTTTTCTTTGGTCGCCCCGCCGCCCACATCGAGAAAGTTGGCCGGCGCAGCGCCATAATGTTTGATGATGTCCATGGTCGACATCGCGAGGCCAGCGCCATTGACCATGCAACCAATATTGCCATCGAGTTTGACGTAAGAAAGATCAAATTCAGCCGCCTTCAACTCATACGGGTCTTCTTCGGATTTATCGCGCAGCTCAGCTAATTCCTTGTGGCGGAACTCGGCATTGTCATCGAAGGAGACTTTCGCATCGAGCACCCGGACATCGCCATTTTTCATCACAATCAGCGGATTAATCTCGAGCATGTCCATGTCGGTTTCGAGAAAGGCTTTGTACAAGATAGCCATCAGTTTGGCGGCTTGCTTGGCCGCCTTTTTCTCGGTGATTTCGAGTGCTTTGACAATCCGCCGCGCGTGGTGTGGCATCAGCCCGGTGACCGGGTCGATGTCGATGGTGATTATTTTTTCCGGGGTTTCCTCGGCGACTTCCTCAATATTCATGCCGCCTTCGGTCGAGGCAACAAAAGCGATCCGGGCGGTGGCGCGATCAACCAGAACTGAGAGATAAAGCTCGGTTTCAATGTCGGCGCCATCTTCGATATAGATGCGATTGACTTGCTTGCCGGCGGGGCCTGTTTGTTTGGTCACCAGCGTATGCCCAAGCATTTGTTTGACATATGCTTCGGCTTCTTCAACCGAATGAGCGAGGCGAACGCCGCCTTTGTCTCCGGCTTGTTTTTCGATAAATTTGCCTTTGCCTCGTCCCCCGGCATGGATCTGGGCTTTGACGACATAAAGCGGGCCGGGCAGGGATTTGGCTGCCTTTTCGGCGTCCTTGGCTTCAAAGACGGCAACGCCCTCAGCCACCGGGGCCCCAAAGCTTTTGAGGAGTTGCTTGGCCTGATATTCGTGAATGTTCATCGGAAAGGATCTCTCTTGCGGGGGGTAAAGGGCAGGTTTGAAGTCGCTTATAGCACCGCCGGATTGAGGCGCAACAGCGCTTGACCAAGCTCTTATACAGCCGCACAAAGGAGGCACACAAGTAAGCACATGAAAAACCAACCCCTGAATGAGGGTCCCCCATTATGCCCACGCCTGTTCCCGTCCGTATCTGCGCCACTGGGCTGTTTACGCCCGCGCAATCGATTTCCAATGAAGAACTGGTCACGGCCTATAATGCGTGGGTCGATCTGTGGAATGGCCAAAATCCGGACCGGCAAAAAGAGCACTCTTCGCCGGAGTTCATCGAAAAAGCGTCGGGCATCAAATCCCGTTTCGTGATGGACAAGACCGGGCCGTTGGATATCAACCGGATGCGCCCGCATCTGCCTAAGCGCTCGAATGATGAATTGTCGATCCTGGCAGAAATGGCCTGTGTCGCTGCCCGCGAAGCGATGAAGTCAGCGGATTTAACCGGCGCTGATATTGATGCGGTGATTTGCGGTGCCTCAAATTTGCAACGAGCCTATCCGGCGATTGCGGTGGAAATTCAAGATGAGCTTGGCATTGATGGCTTTGCCTTTGACATGAATGTCGCTTGTGCCTCCGCTGCCTTTGCGATCCAAAACGCGGTTGGTTTAATCGCCACGGGCGCGCGCCGGGTTTTGGTGGTCAATCCGGAGATGTGTACCGCCCATATCAATTTTCGCGATCGCGATTGCCATTTCATTTTTGGCGATGTTGCCACCGCCGTGATTATTGAAAAGGCGGACGGCGCCTCGACCGGCGAGGCATGGGACATTATCGACACAAGGTTAAAGACCAAATTTTCAAATAATATCCGCAACAATTTTGGCTTTATGAGCCACACCTCTGATGAGCTTGATATTTCTGATCCGGAAACGGATCAATTGTTCAAGCAAGAAGGTCGCAAGGTGTTTAAAGATGTGGTGCCGATGGTCGGGGAGATGATCTCAACGCATCTGGCCGATAATGATATACCGGTGGCTGAGATCAAGCGCCTGTGGTTGCATCAAGCGAATTTGGCGATGAATGATTTTATCGCTAAAAAAGTCCTTGGCCGCCCGGCAGAGCGGATTGAAAATCCGGTGGTGCTGGATGAATATGCAAACACATCTTCAGCCGGGTCAATTATCGCGTTTCATAAACATCGCAGTGATCTTGTCGTTGGCGATATCGGGGTGATCTCAGGTTTTGGGGCGGGCTATTCTGCTGGCTCGGTGATTGTGAAAAAAGTTGGCTAGTTTCCTTTGTGTCAGTCTATGTCGCTAGACCAAGGCTGATGCGATAAGCAACAAATGGAGCGGGTAGAGGGAATCGAACCCTCACTTTCAGCTTGGGAAGCTGACAGGCTACCGTTACATCATACCCGCAAGCCAAGCGATGCTTGTCGGCAAAACAAGGGTCACTGTCAAGCGACGGTGGTCGCGGCTGTTCAGAAAAGATGAAACTCT
>JAZGEB010000060.1:0-5184 GCA_036478515.1 Parvularculaceae bacterium
ACCTTTAGTGCGATGGCGACGGCGATGACTGGAAAATATGATGAAAAGGCGGGCCGGCCCTGGTTGGCAAAGGCCGCCGCGGCCCCGCTTGATACAAATATTGGCCGGGATGGGGAGTTTCATTTCACCACCGATGGCTGGCGTCGCTTGGTTGAAGAATTTGCCGTGTCCGGACAATTAGCGCCGCCACCGCTGGAAGATGTTTCTTTTGGCATGACAAGGGATGAAGTGAAACTATTGACCGCTGCGCCGGTCACGCCAAAACCAGCAACACCGAAGGTAACTGAGACGACAGCCTCTAAGCTCACGAACAAGAGTGACGTAGCGACCCCGGCCACAGACAAGCCGCCAGAAAAACAAACCGTGCAGGATAAAATCCTGACCGCTCCAGCCGCTGATTACATCGTGCCGTCGAAAAAATCCTGATTACGCTCAGTCTCCTGATAGATTGAGATTAGGTTAGTCGAAAGGACAAATACGTGCTTCACAAATTATCTTTGATTGCCATATTTGCGTTGGGCGCGTGCACCTCCACCCCCGCTTATACGCCGCCTAGAAACGTCGATGCTTCTATTGAGCAATTGATGACCAAATATAATGCCGCAAGCGTTGGCATTGGTATCATTCGACACGGCGAACTCGTCTGGGTCGGGTATTATGGCGAGCAGTCACCTGGCGTGCCAATCGGGCCTCAGTCAATGTTCAATACGGCTTCTGTCAATAAGGCCATCACCGCTGAAACCGCCCTGCGCCTCGCCAGCAAAGGCGTGATTGATTTAGATGAACCGATCGCGGATTATTTTGTCCACCCCGATCTTGCTGATGACTCGCGGCATAAACTCCTAACACCGCGTATCTTGCTAACCCATCAAGCCGGGTTTTTGAATTGGCCGTACGCGTATGAAAACGGAAAGCTCGCTTTCATCGATGAGCCCGGAAACGGTTCTTATAATTATGCCGGTATTGGCTTTCGTATTTTTGCAAAATTCCTCGAGAAAAAACTTGAAAAGCCTTTCCCGGATATTGTCCGTGAAGAAATCTTTGAGCCGATTGGCATGACCAACAGCACGAACAGCCACGATATCGCCAAGACATTTCCAAATATCGTCACGCCCGTCACCGAAACAGGTGCCTTCCAAACAGACTATGAATTTAAAACGGATTATTGGAGCGCTGCCGATGATCTTTTTGTGTCTGTTGAAGATTATGCGGCATTCCTTATCGCCACTATCAACAATGAAGGTGTTAATAATGCAATGGCGCATGAGCGCACCCGCATTCAAACTGCGATGGCGAGTGATAAAATATGGGGATGCGGCGTCGATGCGGTTGATCCATGCCCCGAGCCATATGGCCATGGCATTGGCTGGTTTGTATTTGGGTATGAGGATGGCCTCGTCGTCCATCATGGTGGCAATGATCAAAGCGAAGGGGCGATTGGTTATTACGAACCTGCTTCTGGTGATGGCGGGGTGATATTCGTCAACAGCCCGAAAGGCGTTCAGCTCTGGCCCGAAATAGCAGATGTCGTCGACCCCGAACAAAAACTCCAAGGCGTGTTCCATGACTTAATTCGGAAATTCTTTCCAGAAGCCAACCAAGAATAACGCCCCTTGCTGGCCAAAGATAAACTGTAACCTGAGTCGTTCGGGCGAGTAGTCGCGGCAGATTACCTCGTGCCGTCGAAAAGTCCTGATTATTTCAAGGCCACGGCGTCAAGCTAGCGTAATTGCTGAAGAGACGTCGAGCCAATCGCTTTTATATTGATTGCAAGGGGCGCATTAAGAGGCATAAGAAAATGGACTCTATAGGCTCCAATTGGTCATGAGGAGACATACAGTTGCTGGATTTCAGTTAGTTTTTAACCCTTCGTTTCGCTGGTGAGCGGCGCTTTTTGCCGCGTTCGATTTCAGTTGCAAGCGCGCCCATCTTCGGCTCCCAATAGCCGCGAAAACGCTCGAGCCAAGCATCGATTTCGCGCAGCGGTTCGGCAGATAATTTGTAGTAGCGCCGCGCTCCCTCAGCCCGCACACCTGCGAATCCGGTATCCCTCAATACTCTTAAATGTTGAGAGACCGCCGCTTGAGTTATGCCGAATTCACCTTGAATGACATCGACGATTTGACCCGACATATGCTCCCCGCCTGCAAGCAACTCGACTATGCGCCGGCGCACCGGGTCGCCCAGGACATCGAAGGCATGCATTAGCTAGCCTCAGTTTCGCCGGTATAGAAAGCCGCGGTACGTGTCGCGGATGCGAGGGCTTTTTCCGGATCATCGCCAGCGATGATCGCCGCCTCGCCCCACTTTTCGCTGCTTCCCCGCAGGAACGCTTTCCCTTCGGCACTGGCTGCGAATGCTTCCTCGTCCAGCTTGTTCGCCTCGGAGTCGGCAAGATAGAGTGCCAAGCCCAATAGACCGAGTTCCCACCCGACGCCGACAGCGCCAGGGCCGAACTGTTCCCAATGTGGCGACATCTTCGCCGTATGCGTCAACGTAAGGCGGACCATTTTCGGAATTTCCGCTTTCAGTTCCACATCGACCCAGCTTACATCTCCCCCAAATTCCCATGTCAGCGAAAACATGCAGGGCGGTTCACATTGGGCGATCTCGCCGCCCGCATTGTTTTCCACTTGGTAACGCCCGCCAATTTTCAGATCGCCCTCTACGGCAGCGAACCAGCGGGGCAAGCGTTCTTTATTCGTCAGTGCTTCCCATAAGTCGTCGATCGTTGTCTCATAAATGCGGCTCAAGACTACCGCGCGCACCGGCGCACCGTCCCTTTCCAGCGAAAAATCCCGGCGTTCAACGACCCCCAGATGGCGTTCGATGTCATTCAGCATGATTGCCTCCATACAAGCTTAGACTTATATAAGTGAACACTTATATTTTGGCAACCACTACAATTTCGACCCAGAGTAACCCTCGCTCTTTGAAAGAAGCATGTCGCCCTTCGGCGAGACATTGCTTGTCGTTTTAGACAAACATTATGTCTCCTCCGACGCCGGAAGCAGTCGTGAGGTTTTCGTCTGCAACGGGCGCGAAAGCAGCCGTTAAATAAATTCAGTAACTATCTTTGAATGGATAGTCGCAAGCGGACTATGTCGTGGCTGAAACGCTGGAAGCTGGGTCAGCATCAGTTGAAGCAACGCTGCATGTTACAAACTGCGACCTTGCCGATTGGTGGTAACCGGATGAAGCCTTCTTCACTCTCTTGCGTGACAAGCGCGCGATCAACGCCGTGGTCGCCGATATTGCAGGCGCAGCAACAGCGAAACCCGTCCTTACCGAGACTGCGAAGGTTCAAAAACAGGTGATCAGCAATCGGGTCAATGGCGTAGGCTGTGAAGCAAATCCAGATTGGCGGTCCGGCTGGATGCGGACCCCGCCGTCACGGCTGGTTGAGGATGCAGCCTCACCGCCAGCTGATGCTTGGGCGCGGATAAAGGGATTATTTAGGCAGAAAAATGAGCGGCCAGATGCTACCTGACCGGATGAGCTTCCGATCAATTGTAATGGCAAAAGGTCTGGCAGAATGCTGGGCGGTTTTTCCGCTGGTCCGCAATCGACGTCGGAAGGGCCGTTAGGCCAAACGCTTTCTATAGTCTCCAATGGGCATTTTCAGAGATAGCACGTATCAAAAAGCGTGTCCGTTATCATCGTGTATTTGTCATTTATGCCATCTGGTATTCGCGCTAGTATACGCATATGAGAACCAGAAAACTAATCGGCGTCCTGCTGTTTGATCAAGTGAACGCCCTAGATGTGGTCGGCCCCATGGAAGCATTTGGGTGTGTGACGCTCGAAAACGGTTTTCACCCTTACGAGATACAGACTTGGGCATTTACTGACAAGGTCGTGCGTAGTGAATCCGGGTTGCGCCTGATGGCGGACCATCATGTGCCCGACCAACCAAATGCTGACATCTTGATTATCCCTGGTGGAAAAGGTGCGCGCGAGATAGGAACACTAGAACGTACGGCTGCGTGGCTTCAATGTCATGCTGACAGATTTGGGCGTATCATATCTGTGTGCACGGGAGCTTATATTCTTGCAGCTTCTGGCCTTGTAGACGGTCGTAGGCTCTCGACACATTGGGGATTTGCCAAAGATCTACAAGCACGCTTTCCCAATGTCTCAGTCAGTGCTGAACAATTGTTCCTGCGCGATGGACGCTTTTGCTCTTCTGGGGGCATCACATCTGGGATTGATCTGGCGCTTGATTTGATTGATTCCGATTTCGGCCACCGGGCTGCGATGCAAGTGGCACGGGAAATGGTTGTCTTCCTGAGGAGGTCGGGCAACCAGTCACAATTTTCTGCCCCCCTGAAGGCACAGAGTTCAGCACCTGCTCGTCTCAGAGAGGTCGTCCGTTGGGCTGCGCACAATCTAAATGCCAACCTCTCAGTTGAGATGATGGCAGCGAAGGCTGGGTTAAGTTCCCGGCAGTTCTCTCGTAGTTTTCGAGACAGTTACGGACTTCCACCTGCTTCATATATCAAGCGTCTTCGTCTTGATGCAGGCCGCGGGCTGCTGGGGCCCGGCATAACAACTACACAAGTTGCCCATACGGTCGGGTTTGGCAGTGCTGACGGTTTCAGGCGCGCATTTGAAGCCCAGTTTGGTGTTTCGCCAGTTCAGTATCAAAGCCGGTTTGCAACCAATCAGGAGATGGCATGACGAATTCTTCAAGGCGCGCATTCCTTACAACATCCATAGCGGCAGGGCTGTGTGTTGGGTGTTCGCCACCGAGCGGAGAGACTGCATCAGCATCGGAGATATTTGTTTGCCCGCCATGCGAGTGCTCAATGGATGATGTTGACTTTGATGCTCCAGGAATCTGCCCCGATTGTGGGATGACCTTGAAGCCAAAGCTGGAACGTCAACTGGGGCTTGAGCCTTCGATGCTGCCTTCGCGTGCGGGCATTTTTGAAATGCGCGGCGGGGTAGGCCATGAGAGCAGTCACATACGGGTCCACTATTACAAACCCGATGCTTTCACGCCGGACACAGATATTCTCCTGATTATTCCCGGCGCTGGCCGGAATGGTGACTCTTATCGAAACACATGGCTCAAAACCGCGAGGGGCAAAAATGTCTTCATTGCCGCATTAGAATACCCGGAGGAAGATTATGATATTGCGGCCTATCACATGGGCGGTGTTGTTGAGAACCTCAGCTTTG